>JABDIW010000081.1 GCA_013003515.1 Acidimicrobiia bacterium | reverse complement strand
CCCTCGGCAACGTCGAGGGTGCGTATCAGCAACATCAGGACGTCTTCGAGGCGGCGGATGTGCAGTTCATCAGCGGTGTCAACGAGGACCTGGCCGCAACGGTCATTTGGGGCGCCCAGATGACGACGCTGGAAAAGGACGTGACCTTCGACGGGGTCAAGGGCATCTGGTACGGCAAAGGTCCGGGTGTTGATCGGGCTGGCGATGCGATGCGGCACGCCATGTTTGCAGGCGTTGGTCCGAACGGCGGCGTGTTGGCGCTTGCCGGTGATGACCCCGAGTGCAAGTCGTCCACGATTCCGTCGGCTTCGGAGGGTCAGCTGGCCGACCTCGGTATGCCGGTGTTGTACCCGGGCACCGTGGCTGAAGCCTTGCGTTTCAGCCTGTACGGCTACGAGCTCTCCCGAGCCAGCGGACTGTGGTCGGGGATCAAGGTGCACACGGACGTGGCGGATGGCTTTGCGACGATCCCGGCGGACACCGGGAGCATCAACCTCGAGCGCTATGTGCATGAGGTCGACGGAACACCATGGACGCCGACCGTCGACAACCGGCTGCTAATTCCGTTCTCCATGATGCTCGAGGAGGAGCTCTTCGGTCATCGGATCGACGCAGCCCGCGGGTTCATGCGAGCGAACTCCCTCGATCGGTCCTACGGCGCCTCCGACGCGTCGCTCGGCATCATCGTGGCGGGAAAACCCCACGGCGATGTGAGAGACGCACTTGTCCGCCTCGGCATCACGGAGGAGACCCTCGCGGACTTCGGGATTCGGATCTACGTGCCCGCCATGATCTCGCCGCTCGAGTCAGAAGGGCTTCGGTCGTTCGTCGACGGACTCGACACGGTCATGGTGGTCGAAGCCAAGCGGGCGTTCATGGAGACTCAGGTGCGCGATCTGCTGTACGGCGGGCCGCACACTCCCGCGGTGTACGGCAAGGTCGGTCCGGACGGCGGCGCGCTTCTGCCCCGATCGGGCATCATCTCGCCGGACCTGCTCGTAGAACCCCTGCGATCGATCATCTCGCTCCATGTGGATCCCGAACGGCTTCGGCGCGAACGCGAGCGAATTCCGCTGATTGCAGAGCCCAGCGGCGATGCTCTGCCTGCCCGGACGCCCTATTACTGCTCCGGCTGTCCCCACAATCGCTCGACGGTCGTTCCCGACGGCTCCATCGCCCTCGGCGGCATCGGGTGCCACTCGATGGCGCTCTGGATGGACCGCAACACCGAGGGCCTTACGCAGATGGGCGGAGAAGGCGCACAATGGGTCGGCGCCGCGCCCTTCGTCGGCAACCAGCATCGTTTCCAGAACCTCGGCGATGGCACGTTCTTCCACTCCGGGTCTCTTGCCATCCGCCAGGCAGTCGCCGCCGAAACGAACATTACGTTCAAGATTCTCTACAACGGTGTCGTCGCAATGACCGGAGGCCAGGACGCGGCGGGCGAGATGCCTGTGCCCGAGCTGACCCGCTGGCTCGATGCCGAAGGCGTGGCCAGGACCGTCGTGGTCACCGATGACGTCGACAAGTACGACCGGTCGGATGTGTGGTCGTCGACCAGCCGGATCGTCGACCGCGAAGAGCTCGATGCCACCCAGCTCGAACTGCGGGACATCCCTGGCGTCACGGCGTTGATCTACGACCAAGGGTGCGCAGCCGACCTGCGTCGAAGCCGCAAGCGCGGCAAGATCGAAACGCCGACGACACGGGTCATGATCAACGAGGCGATCTG
>JABDIW010000048.1 GCA_013003515.1 Acidimicrobiia bacterium | reverse complement strand
ACACCCAGGCGAGACGCTCGTCACCGCTGGCCCCGACCGAATCGACCACCGCGGCATCGACACCGTCGCGGATGCCTGCGAAGCACTCGTCGAGATCGCCGGCGATGCCCGGCTCGGTAGGTCCGCCAACAGGAACGGTCGACGGGCTCATCGTGGTCGAGGTATCTGCAGCCGTCGTCGCACCGCCACATGCGGAGACGATGAGGACGAGGGCCAGAAGGAGGCGACGCATCCGAGCAAGGTAGGCGTGACGGCGAGTTACGCCGGCTCAGTGATCGAAGAGCCCGTGCCCGTGGTCGTCGGGATCCTCCCAGGGAGCGACTTCCTCGGCATGGGCGGATCCCCATACGTGGTCCGGTGGCAGCGGCATCGATCGGTCCCACAGCTCCCGGTGACGGACGAAGTCCGTCCCCGAAGGCATCGAGGCGGCCAGCCCCACCATCGAGGCGAAGGCACCGAGGACAACGACGGGCCACGAACCGGAGAACGCGAAAAAGACCAGGCCGACGACGGCAGGCAGGATTGCCACACCGACGCGGATCGCGATCGTGGCGCGGTAGTCGTGGACCTTGCCGTGGCCGATCGGCCGGATCCGCCAGAACAAGGTGGTCGGCACGGCCCAGATGGCGGTGATGATGACGAGACCCCAGCCGTACCAAGCAGGCAGCGACCCATCGATCGAGATGCCCGATGTCGTCACGACGGCGATGATCAGACCGGCTACAACGGCGGCAAACGCCACCTGCAGGAACAGGAAGCGGGGAATGCGATCGGCGGCGATGCCCGCCGTCGCCTCCTCGACAGGACGCCCGCTCAAGCGCTCAACACCACTTCGGCGATCTGAACCGCATTGAGTGCGGCACCTTTGCGCAGGTTGTCGGCCACCACCCACAGGCTGATCCCGCCCGGTTCACCCACGGTTGGCCTGACCCGCCCGATGAGCGCATCGTCGATGCCCGCCGAGTCCAACGGCGTCGGCACCCGGGCGTCATCCCAGAGCTGGGCGCCAGGCGCCCCACCAAGGATCTCCTTGGCTTCGTCGACATCGAGCGGTCGATCGAAGTACATGGTCGCTGCGATCCCGTGACCAACCATCACCGGAACCCGGACACACGACGGCTCCACCCGGATGTCGGGCGCCGCCAGGATCTTGCGGGTCTCGTTCACCAGCTTCCACTCCTCGTCGGTGTAGCCGAGATCGGTGAAGCTGCCGGCATGGGGCACGACGTTGTAGGCGATGGGCCTGCTGTAGACCTCGGCGCCGGGGTCCTCCCAGCCTCCGTAGGCCAGGGCATCCCGGTCCTTCCCCAGAAGCTCGACCTGGTGGGACAGCTCGTCCATGCCCTTCTGGCCGCTGCCGGACACCGACTGGTACGACGTGGCGACGAGCCGATCGACCCCGGCCGCCCGGTGAAGAGGACCTGCCGCCATCATCAGTGCCATCGTCGTGCAGTTCGGGTTGGCGATGATCCCCTGGTGTGAAGCGGCAGCTTCGTCGTTGACCTGGACGACGACGAGAGGAACGTCCTCGTCCATCCGGAACGCCGACGAGTTGTCGATGACCGTTGCCCCGGCGGCGGCGAACCTGGGAGCGAACTCACGTGACCGATCGCCCCCTGCCGAGAAGAGGGCGATGTCGATGCCGGTCGGATCGGCCGTGGCCAGGTCCTCCACGGTGACATCCCCCCACCGGGTGGGGAGAATCGCACCTGCCGACCGTGACGACGCCATCAGGCGCAGCTCGCCGACCGGGAAGTCACGCTCCTCGAGGATGGCTCGCATCTGGGTGCCGACAGCGCCGGTGGCGCCGACGACGGCAACGGTGGGGTCGCTCATACGTCCTCCTGGGTCGGCGGCGTCAGCGGAAGAAAGCCTTCATGGAGATGGGAGACGGCATCGGCGATCTGGTCCCCACGCACGACACAGGAGATGCGGATCGGTGACGTCGAGATCATCTCGATGTTGATGTCGTTGTCGGACAGGATGCGGAACATCCTGGCGGCGATGCCCGACTCGGACTTCATCCCGGCCCCGACCAGCGAGACCCTTGCGATGTTCTCATCGACGTCGACGCCTGCCGCTTCGAGTCGATCTGCCACCTCCGCCGACACCGACTTGGCTTCGGTGAGGTCGGCCCGGGGGACGGTGAACGAGATGTCCGTCCGCCCCTGCTCGGACACGTTCTGGACGATCATGTCCACGTTGACGCCGGCCTGGGCGAGAGGCTCGAAGAGAGCAGCAGCGACACCGGGTTGGTCGGGAACACCGTGCACCGTGACTTTGGCTTCGCTGGCGTCGTGGGCGACGCCACGGATGATCGCCTGTTCCATTGTTGTCTCCTTGACCCAGGTCCCCTCGCCCGAATGGAACGAGGATCTCACATGTATCGGAATACCGTATCGACGCCCGAACTCGACGGATCGAGCCATCAGGACCCGGGCTCCGGCGGACGCCAGCTCGAGCATCTCCTCGAAAGAGACCTCATCGAGCTTCCAGGCGGCGGGGTACACCCGGGGATCGGCCGTGAACACGCCGTCGACATCGGTGTAGATCTCGCAGCTGTCGGCCTCGAGCGCGGCGGCGAGTGCCACCGCAGTGGCGTCAGATCCTCCCCGGCCCAGGGTCGTGACGTCCTTGGACTCCGGGTCGACACCCTGGAACCCGGCGACGATCACCACCTTGCCCTCGGCGAGGCCCTCCTTCACCCGGCCCGGCTTGATCTCGGTGATCTGTGCCTCGCCATGGTCCGGCGTGGTGAGGATCCCGGCCTGGGACCCGGTGAGGCTCATCGCTCCGACTCCGAGGTCCTGGATGGCCATGGCGGTGAGGGCCATCGAGATCCTCTCGCCGGCAGTCAGCAGCATGTCCATCTCGCGGGGGTGGCTGTTGTCGCTGACCTCGGCAGAGAGGCGAATCAGCCCGTCGGTGGTTGCTCCCATCGCCGAAACGACCACCACGACGTCGTTGCCGGCTTCGTGGGTCTCCACGACACGTCTGGCAACGTTGCGGATCCGGTCGGCGTCGGCAACCGACGTGCCGCCGAACTTCTGGACAACGAGCATGCAAGGACTCCAGGAGCGTCTCGGGCGGCGAGTGTAGGAGTGTTTCGCGAGGTCTCCTACACTCGCCCGCCATGCGTCGTACAGCACTCCTCATCGGCCTCGCCCTGCTCGTTGCCGCCTGCGGCGGTTCCGACGCGGACACAGACGCAACCACTACGACGGCGGCGACCACCACCACGACCACCATCGCCTCGACCACAACAACTTCGGGTGACACCACGACCACGACCACTGCACCGGAGAATCCGGCGTTGAACATCGACCCGACTGCTGCCGTGGCAACGGATCTCGCCGGCTTCCGTGACCAGCCGACGGCGTGTGGATCGGACGCCCCCGACCCGGCACAGGATCTGTCGTTCACGGGTCCGGAGGACCTCGGGCTGGGCACGGATCCGATAACGGTCACCATCGTCACCTCCTGCGGTGACATCGTCATCGACCTCGACCCGGCGGTGGCGCCGGAGACCGTCAACTCGTTCGTGTTCCTCGCGCAAGAGGGGTTCTTCAACGGCACCGTCTCGCACCGCATCGTGCCCGACTTCGTGATCCAGGCGGGTGACCCGACGGCAACGGGCAGTGGCAGCCCCGGGTATCGCATTCCCGATGAGCCGCCTACGGAAGGCTTCCTCTATGCCCGCGGGGTGGTGGCGATGGCAAATGCAGGTGCGGGAACCACAGGAAGCCAGTTCTTCATCATGACCTCGGATGCGAGCCTGCCGCCCCTGTACAGCGTGTTCGGCACCGTCATCGATGGATTCGAGGTCCTCGACACCATCAACTTCCTCCCCAAGGGCGTCAGCGCCCGTGGCGAGCCATCGGTGCCTTTGG
>JABDIW010000033.1 GCA_013003515.1 Acidimicrobiia bacterium | reverse complement strand
ACCTCGGCCCGACCTTCGGTGACGATGACTCCCTGCGCGACTTCCCCATCGGGCTCAACTGGCTCCCCGACGGTCGGCTTCTCCACTTCTTCGCCACCCCGGGCAACCTCGACGATCCCGATTCGGTCGCCATCGACCTCGACACCGGAGACATCGAACCGTGGGACCTCAACCGGTTCCTGGATCCCTATACATGCCGATTTGGCGGCGTCGAGATAGCGACTTCGGGCAACATCGTCATCATCGTCGACGAGGACACTGCGCTCACGCTTCCCATCGACGCCGACTTCGTACGGAGCACCTGCTGAACTCCCCTGGCGCGAAAGCGTCAAGCGTTGTAGAACGGGGGCACGCAAGCGAAGGGAGCGGCAGTGACCGTAGCCAAAGTCATCGAGATCACCTCCACCTCACCGGGGAGCTTCGAAGATGCAATCCGCAAGGGCATCTCGAAGGCACAGCAGACGATCGAGGGGATCAAGGGTGCATGGATCTCCGAGCAGAAGGTGGAGCTGTCCGACGACGGCACGATCAAGCACTTCCGTGTGGACATGAAGCTCACGTTCGTTCTCGAGTAGGCGAACACGTGTGACATGAGAAGAGGCCCGGGCTCTCGCCCGGGCCTCTTCGTCGTTCAGGGGGTTCGGGTCAGTTACCCGACTCGAACTCGTCCTCGAATGAGACAACGGTGCGGGACGGCTTTCTCTCGCCGCCACCCTTGCCACCGTCACGACCGCCGCCGCCATCGCGGCCACGGCCACCATCACGTCCACGGCCACCGTCACGACCACCACGATCGCCACGACCGCCGCCGCCATCACGACCGCCGCCGCCACTGCGGGATCGGCTGCCACGGTCACGGCCGCCACGATCGCCACCACGGCCACCGTCACGACCACCACGACCGCCACGATCGCCGCGACCACCGCCACCGCCGCCGCCAGTGCTCTCGGGCACATCGAGCTCGACACCTTCGGCGAGCTCGAGGCTCACCTTGCCGCGATCGTCGATCTCACGCACGGTCACCTGCACCTTGTCACCCAGCGAGAGGACGTCCTCGACCTTGTCGACCCGCTTGCCGCCACCCATCTTGGAGATGTGGAGGAGGCCGTCACGACCCGGAAGGATGTTGACGAACGCACCAAAGGTGGTGATGTTGACCACTTCACCCTCGTAGTTCTCGCCGATCTCGGCCTCCGGCGGGAAGCCGATTGCCAGGATGCGCTCCTTGGCAGCCAGCATGGCGGCCGTGTCGGGTGCACCGACTCGAACGATTCCGTCATCCTCGATCTCGATGGTTGCGCCGGTCTCCTCTTCGAGCTCACGAATGACCTTGCCCTTGGGCCCGATGACCTCACCGATCCGATCCTTCGGGATCTGGATGGCTTCGATCTTGGGCGCGTTCTCGGCGAGCTCCGGACGGGGCTCGGGGAGCACGTCCTTCATCGCACCGAGGATCGTCATACGGGCGTCCTTGGCCTGGTGCATGGCCTGGCCAAGCACCTCGGAAGGCAGACCCTCGATCTTCATATCGAGCTGCAGCGCCGTGATCATGTCCTCGGTGCCTGCGACCTTGAAGTCCATGTCACCGAGGGCATCCTCTGCACCGAGGATGTCGGTGAGAGTGATGTAGCCACCGTCGTGGGCGATGAGGCCCATGGCGATGCCGGCCACCGGAGCGTGGATCGGGACGCCTGCGTCCATCAGGGAGAGGCTCGATCCGCACACCGACGCCATCGACGACGAACCGTTCGACATCAACACCTCGGAAACGAGGCGGAAGGCGTAGGGGAAGTCCTCGATCGGCGGGATCACCGGCAGCAACGCCTTCTCGGCGAGCGCACCGTGACCGATCTCGCGACGCTTCGGACCGCGCATGAACCCGGTTTCGCCGGTGGCGAAGGGCGGGAAGTTGTAGTGGTGCATGAAACGCTTCGTCTCTTCGATCGAGATCGTGTCGAGCATCTGCTCCATGCGGAGCATGTCCAGCGTGGACACGTTGAGCACCTGGGTCTCCCCGCGCTGGAAGAGACCAGAACCATGGCCCTCGTGGACCACATCGACCTCGACGTGGAGGTCGCGAATGTCGGTGGCGCCGCGAC
>JABDIW010000028.1 GCA_013003515.1 Acidimicrobiia bacterium | reverse complement strand
TGCGCTCGCCGACGCTGGTGGATCCGAGGCGGTCGGTGCTCTGTATGGCGAGCTGGGTCGACGCATCCATCGCCACGGCCAGACCGACGTCGACTTCGCCGATGTGCTCGTCTCAGTCGGCTTCGACCCCCACCTGGCCGGCGCCGAGGCTGACGAGTCGCTGGATGCGGTGATCAGGGACTCGATGAAGGCTGTGCTCGAACTGGCCGGCGACGACGTCGGGGTGCCGATCATCGAGTTCGAAGTCGGTGGTGCCCGGCGGGCGATCTACGGACCGATCATCGGGAATGCTTTGCAGGGGCACGAAGCCGACGAGCTCTTCGAGCATGTGATGGCGCTGACTTCGTCGGAGACCTTCTTCGAGCTGAAGCGGTCTCGATCGGGTCCTCCGCAGATCGGGACCAGCGGATGAGCTTCGCCGAGGCGTCTGCCGTCGAGCCGGCGGGTGAGGGCCGCTGGACTGCCGAGATCCAGCCTCGTTGGGACATCGCCGGAGCCGCCAACGGCGGATATCTGCTCTCGGTGGCGGCTCGCGCTTCTGCACTGGCCGCCGATCGGCCCGATCCGGCATCGGTGACCGCTCACTTTCTCGCCCCGGCATCGCCGGGCCCCGTGACCATCGAGACGGAGATCCTCAAGGCGGGACGCCGCTTCACCACGGTTCGGGCCGTCATGACCTCAGCCGAGGGTCGTCCCCTGGCAGCGACGCTGGGTAGCTTCACCGACCTGGCCGAAGCGGCAGGGGTCGAGCGCGTCGATGCCCAACCACCCGAGCTTCCGCCCGTCGAGGACTGCATTCCGGTCGAGCCGACGGACACGTTCCCGCCACCGTTCATGGCCCAGGTGGAGCTCCGGCTTCATCCTGAGGACTTCGGGTTCGGTGGTCCGACAAGTGGTGTGCCCAGGATTCGCGGCTGGTTCCGGTGGCGGGAGGACGAGCCGCTCGACACGATCGGGCTGCTCGTCGCCACCGATGCGTTCCCACCCACCATCTTCAACGCCAATCTGCCAGTTGCCTGGACGCCGACGCTCGAGCTGACCACGCACGTCAGGTTCGCGCCTCACGACGATCACGAGTGGCTGCGCTGTGCGTTCACCACCCGCTTCATCACCGGAGGGTTCCTGGAGGAGGACGGGGAGTTGTGGGATGACAAGGGCCGGCTCATGGCGCAATCGCGCCAGCTGGCGCTCGTTCCGCGCGGATGATCCTGCCGCCGGACACCGAGCGAATCCGGTTCCGGCCGTACCAGCGAGAAGATGTCGCCCTCGTGCTGGAGATGTTCTCGGACCCCGATGCTCGACGTTTCTACCCGAGCATCGATGGTCCGCAAGCTGCCGAGACGTGGATTGCCTGGAGCCGCGACCTCTACGACACGACGGGGTTCGGCATGTGGGCCATCGAGCATGTCGAGACGGGTGACTTCCTCGGCGATTGCGGCCTCACCTTGCAGCCGGTGGAGGGGGAGTCGATGCTCGAGGTCGGGTATCACCTGACGCAGTCCCATCGTGGTCGTGGCTATGCCACCGAAGCCGGGATCGTTTGCCGCAACCATGATTTCGAGGTGTTGGGATCATCGGAGGTCTGCTCGATCGTGGACCCGATGAACGAAGCCTCCCGTGCTGTGGCCAGCCGAATCCATGCTCAGAGCCGGACCTTCACCAACCACGAAGGTCGCGAAATGTGTCTCTATTGGATGAGCCGCCCTTCAGGCCTCACAGAGCGGTGATGGAGTCGACGACCTGGCGGAGGTCGTCGTGTCGGTCCGCGACTTCCCCGGCCATCATCGCCATCTCGGCCAACGGGTCCCCGGTGAATTCGTAGATCTCGAAGGTCGGTCCGGCGACACGGTCACCGACCGGCAGGGTCATGAGGTAGCGGCCAAG
>JABDIW010000017.1 GCA_013003515.1 Acidimicrobiia bacterium | reverse complement strand
CTCCACCCGCCGGAGGCAGCCAAGGGAACTGCATACGTCATTGCCTCTGGCAATGACGCCTCCACCCGCCGGAGGCAGCCAAGGGAACTGCATACGTCATTGCCTCTGGCAATGACGCCTCCACCTGCCGCGAAGCGGCAGCCTTGAGAACTGCATACGCCATTGCCAAAGGCAATGGCGCAACTGCATACGTGATTGACGGGCTTCGCCCGAACCGACCCCCGGAGCGGCAGTTCTCCAGATGCCGAAGGCAGCCAAGGGAACTGCATACGTGATTGACAGGCTCCGCCTGGAGCGACCCCCGGAGCTGCAGTTCTCCACCTGCCGCGGAGCGGCTGCCTTCCGAACTGCATACGTGATTGACGGGCTTCGCCCGTCAATCACGCACAGTCTCTGCCTCTTCGGCCGATGCCAGCGGGGGCGCCAGGGTCTTGAAGATCACCGGTGACAGGATGGCGGTCACGCCGACGAGAAGAATCGCCCCGGCTTCGAGCCCGTCGTCGATGAGACCCAGATCCACGCCAAGCTCGGCGAGGGCGATGATCACGGACAGCTGCCCGGCGAGGAGGACGCCGGAAGCCAGAGATTCGCGCACCGACAACCGGCGGAACACGAGGAGCAGCGCCGGTCCGATCTTCACGACGAGGGCGATGGCGATGAGGGCCAGGGCCTTGCCGAGCACGCCGAAATCGCCGAGCTCGGCGAGGGGGAAGTTGATGCCGACATTGATGAAGAACACCGGGATGAAGAAGCCATAGGCGAAGCCGCTGAGACGTTCCTCGAGGTTGCCGGTGTTGCGGAACACGAAGGCGAACAGCGCACCTGCCATGAATGCACCGAGGATCGCCTCGATGTCGAGCCACAGGGCGAGGCCCACGAAGATGAACATCAGTGACAGCGACGCCCGAATCCCCAGTTCGTCGGGGTCGTGGGAGGCGAAGAGGCGCTCGAAACGCTCCGGGTACCACCATGCCGCGCGGCGTAGCGCGACCAGCAGCACGAACATGATCGCAAACATCGCCGGGACCTTGAGAAGCCCGAGGCTCAGGCCGCTCTGGACCCACACGCCAAACACCACGATGCCGGCTGCCGAGAGGAACTCGGCGAGCACAGCGGTCACCAGCGTGAGCTGACCGAGGCTGGTGTTCGACCGGTTCGTCGCCCGGAGGGCGGGAACCACGATGCCGAGCGATGCGGCCGACACGAGGAGTGTGAGGAATACCCGCTGGTTGGTCGAGTCGGTGCCGAGCAACCCGAACCCGACCCAGGCGGATATCAGGATGGCGCCGAAGATGCCGAGCCCGGTGAGAACCGGTCCCGGGCCCTGACGCTCCAGACGCTCGAAGTCGACCTCGAACCCGGCGAGGAACATCAGGAGCAGGAGACCGAGCTCGGCGAGGAACGTGATGAACTCGGCGTCGACCGTGCCGGCTTCGATGATCCCGAAGACCGAGGGGCCGATGAGCACGCCGAACACGATCTCGAGGACGACGGCGGGGACGCCGATGCGGCGAGCGGCGACCGGAAGCGAGAAGGCGGCGGCACCGATGAGGACAAAGCCGAGTGGTCCGGCGAGAGCTCCCTCCGACGCGATGATCGGGATCATCAGTCGCGCTGAGGTACGAGCAGAGTCGACACGCGGGTTCTGCGCAGGACGTGCTCGGCGATCGCCGGACGGAACACGGTGGATCGATTGTTCGGGAAGGGGAGCACGACGAGACTCGCTGCGTTGGCGAGTTCCTCGATCACCCTGATCGGGTTCCCCTGCCGGATCTTGCGCCGAACGGTGATTCCCTGAACGGCCGCCTCTTCACGAAGCCACGCGGTGGCCCGCCGGGCGTCCTCGATGGCGCCTGCGCCGGAGACGAACGAGGGTGGGACCACGGCGACTCCGGCGAGCGTGGCTCCGGTGGTTGCGGCGATGTCGATGGCGGCTCGGCCGGCAGACTCGCCCGCCGCGGTGCGCCGTGCCGGGGCGAGGATCGACGAGTAGGGGTGGGTTGCCCGCGAGAACAGCACCGGACGATCGATCTCGCGAAGCGAGTTGAGGGCCCGGGCAACGCGGATTCGGCCTGTCACGTCGCCGCCCGAAGGGGCGGGAACGACGACGACGCCGATGCTCTCGGACTGCGGCACCTCGAAGAGGCCCTGGTTGGCCGCTCCGTCCACGGGCCTGAACTCGAGCTCCACGCCTTCGGCGGCGTCCCGTGCGGCCTCGATGACGCTGTTGATCTCTTCGATCATGGAGTCGTCACGGGTCGATGCCGGATCTCGGTGCGCCACGACCAGCGTTTCTGCCTCGCTGTTGCGCACCAGCGACATCGCCTCTGCGAACGGCCCGGCGATGTCATCGACCGACGAGACGGCGACGAGCACGTTCTTGCCGTAGTTGAGCGGGAACCGTGACTCACCCGACGTGAAGACGTGGACGATGGTGGCGTAGTCCTGAGCCGAACCGACCACCGTCACCCGGTCTCGTGCCTCGAGCCTCGTGTAGCCGTGAGGAACGATGAGCTGACCGTCGCGGAGGACGGCAGCGACCACCCAGCTCTCGGAGTGCAGCTCCCTGAGAGCCTTGCCCCGAACCGGTGAGTCGGGGGAGATCACGAACTCGATCGCCTCGGCCTTGCCGTCGGCGAAGGTCGTCGAGGCAACCCGGCGGGGTTCGAGCTGGGTTTCGATGTTGCGCGCCACCAGCGAGTCGGGAGCGAACGCGGTGATGTCGAGGTCGCGGTAGTCGCCGAGTCGCTCGGGGTCGGCGGCAACGGCGACGATCCGCATCACGCCCGATTCCATGGCATGGCCGACGGCTTCGAGGTTGGCGTCGTCGTCGTTGCTGGCGGCGATGACTGCATCGGCCTCCTCGAGGCCCGCCCGCTTGAGGACCAGGCGACTCGATCCGTCGCCGACAAGCGTATCTACGGCTCGCAGCTCGGCGGCGAGCTCGAGACGGCCTTCATCGGTGTCGATGAGGGTGACGTCCCATCGCTCTCCGAGCCGTCGCAGCAGTTCGCGTGAGGTGCCGCCGGCACCGACCACGATGGCCTTCAATCGCCGGTCCTTCCTGGGTGGGGTGCCGCCATTATGGCCGATGAGCCACTTCGGCCCTGGCTCGACTTGATCGAGGGTCGCAATGTCGTGGTGCCGATCGGCCGTGGCGATGGGTGCCTGCGGCCCCAATCGATTGGGATGATCGCCCCTGGCACCGCTTGGGGGACGCGGACATCGTGAGTCCTATGAGCTTCGCGATCCTGGCCACCGAACCGCTGGCGCCACAGGTGACGCGGTTCCGGGTCTCAGCTCCCCGAGTGGCCCGCTCTCACCGTGCCGGCCAGTTCGTCATCGTCAGGGTCGAAGCCAACGGCGAGAGGATCCCGCTCACCGTCTCGGACGCAGATGCCGATGCTGGATGGATCGAGTTGATCGTCCAGGCGGTCGGGCACACGACTTCGGTCATGGCCGGTCTTGGAGCCGGCGACGAGCTTCCCGATGTGGTCGGCCCGCTCGGTCGACCCACCGACGTGGAGGCATACGGCACGGTGGCCGTCGTCGGGGGTGGCGTCGGCACGGCGATCGCCTATCCAGCCGCGGTGGCCCTGGCGGCAGAGGGCAACGACGTCGTCGCCATCATCGGCGCCCGGACGAAGGAGCTGGTGATCCTCGAGGACGAGATGCGTCAGGTGGCAGGCCAGGTCATCGTCACCACCGACGACGGAACGAAGGGCCGCCACGGGTTCGTCACCGACGCGCTCGCCGATCTGATCACCGAGCGCACCATCGATCGGGTCATCGCAGTCGGCCCGATCCCGATGATGCGTGGAGTCGCCGAGGTCACCCGCCCCCAAGCCATACCCACCGTCGTGTCGCTCAACCCGATCATGGTGGACGGAACCGGGATGTGTGGGGGATGTCGGGTGCTGGTCGGCGGCGAAACCCGCTTCGCCTGTGTCGATGGGCCCGAGTTCGACGGGCATCAGGTCGATTTCGACATACTCGACCTCCGCAATCGCGCCTATCTCGAGTTCGAGGCGTGTCATCGTCAGGAGCCGTCCGATGCCCACGCGTAAGGAACGCCTCGCCATGAGCCGCACGGCAATGCCGACGCGGCCGGCGGACGAGCGGCGCAACGACTTCGAGGAGGTGGCCCTCGGCTTCGACGCGGGAGCCGTCGTCACCGAAGCATCCCGGTGTCTGTTGTGCCGGCGCCCCCCGTGTGTCGACGAGTGCCCTGTGGGCGTCCAGATCGTCGATCTCATCGAGCACGTGGCAGAGGGTCGGTTCGCCGAGGCCGCCGAGATCGTCGCTGCAGACAACTCGCTGCCTTCGATTTGTGGCCGGGTGTGCCCCCAGGAGCGGCAGTGCGAGGGAGCCTGTGTCATGGGCCGCAAGCGCGATCCGATCGCGATCGGCGCCATCGAGCGGTTCGTGGCCGACTACATCCCGCCGGCGGCTCCCGCAGCCGAGACGACCGGTCACAAGGTGGCCATCGTCGGCAGCGGTCCTGCCGGACTCGCCTGCGCCGGAGACCTCGCCCGAGCCGGTCACGACGTGACGGTCTTCGAAGCACTCCACGAGCTCGGGGGAGTCCTCGTGTACGGGATCCCCGAGTTCCGTCTTCCCAAGTCGGTCGTTGCCGACGAGATCGGCCGACTCGAAGCACAGGGGGTCGCATTCGAGACCGACGTGGTCATCGGAGCCTCCGACTCGCTCGACGACTTGCTCGTCACCCACGACGCAGTGTTCATAGGGGTGGGGGCGGGACTTCCCCGGTTCCTCAACGTCCCCGGTGAGCACCTCATCGGGGTGTTCTCCGCCAACGAGTTCCTCACCCGGCTCAACCTGATGAAGGCCTACGAGCCCGACTCGGAGACACCCATCATCGACATCGGCGGTCTCCCAGTGGCCGTCTTCGGTGGAGGAAACACCGCCATGGACGCTGCCCGGTCCGCGGTGCGGCTCGGGGCGGGGTCGGTCACCGTGTTCTATCGACGCTCCGATGAGGAGCTGCCGGCACGGCGCGAGGAGATCGAACACGCCAAGGAGGAGGGCGTCGTGTTCGAGCTGTTGACCTCACCTCTGGAGCTGCGCGGAAACGACGAGGGCAAGTTGACCTCGGTTGTGCTCCAACGGATGGAGCTGGGGGAACCCGATGAGTCCGGGCGCCGATCGCCAGTGCCCCTGGAGGGGGACACGTTCGAGACAGATGTGTCGCTGGCCATCGTCGCCATCGGTAACGCTCCCAACCCTCTCCTCACCAACGCCTCCCCGGACCTCGAGGTTGGCCGCCGGGGAACCCTGGTTGTCGACGACGGCGGGGCAACGAACAAGACCGGGGTGTACGCCGGAGGCGACATCGTCACCGGCGGAGCAACAGTGATCCTGGCGATGGGGGCCGGGAGAAGGGCGGCAGCCGCCATCAACGAATACCTGGTCGGTGCCTGACTCCCAACGCATCGGGCGCGGTACATTTGCGCATCGTGTCGACCCATGAGCCCCAGGACCGCATCGACCGACTGCGGCGCAGCGTCGAGTCAGGGCAGTACGAGGTGGACGCCCTTGCCGTGGCCGACGCCATCTTGCGTGTCCATGGCGTGGAACCGACCCCGCCTAGCCTCGCGCCCGTGAACCGCACACTCGCTCGCGTCACCGACGTCGCTCGGGGATTCCTCATGGGGTCCGCCGATGTCGTTCCCGGTGTGTCGGGCGGCACGGTGGCTCTGGTGCTCGGCATCTACCCCCGGCTGGTCTCCAACATCCGGCTCGGCTCCCACGCCCTCGGGCGCCTGCTCCGCGGTGACGGGTCCGGATTCGTATCGAGATTCAAGTCCGTGGAGTGGCCGTTCCTGCTGTCGGTGCTGGCCGGCATCGCCCTCGCCATCGTCACCCTGGCGTCGGTGATCGGAGCGTTGCGCGATGACTATCCGCTGGAGACCGCCGGGCTGTTCTTCGGTCTCGTCGCCGCCTCCATCTACGTGGCCTGGCGTCTCATCGACCGCCCCGGTGTCCGCGAGGCGGCAGCCGTCGTCGTCGCTGCCGTGGTCGTGTTCCTGGTGCTCGGCATACAGTCCGGGCCCATCACGGAACCGTCGCTGCTCGTGGTGTTCGCCGCCGGAGCCGTTGCCATCTGCGCCATGATCCTGCCCGGCGTGTCGGGTGCGTTCATCCTCCTGGCCATCGGCATGTACGACGACGTGATCGATGCCATCCGTGACCGTGAGCTGGCCGTGATCGTGGTGTTCGGCGTCGGTGCCGTCGTCGGTCTCGCCCTGTTCTCGTCGATCCTGCATTGGCTTCTCGAGCACCACCACGACATCGTGATGGCCGGTCTTGTGGGGCTCATGGTGGGGTCATTGCGAGTTCTGTGGCCGTGGCCGGATGGCACGGAGTCGGCGGCCCTGGCCGCGCCTACGGACCCGATCCTGACGCCGATCGTGCTGGGGATCGTCGGTGTGGGCGCGGTGTTGATGCTTGCCCGCGTCGCCAAATCCCGATGAGGGCCGTCGTCCAGAGGGTGACCCGGGCTGCGGTCACGGTTGATGGGGCCACGGTGGGGGAGATCGAGCAGGGGCTGATGGTGCTGGTGGGAGTCGGTCACGACGACGGGCCAGCCGACGCCGAGGCGCTGGCGGGCAAACTCGCCGGACTCCGAGTGTTCGCGGACCCCGAGGGCAGGATGAACCTGGCGGTCGACGATGTCGGTGGCGCCGTCCTCGTCGTCAGTCAGTTCACGCTGCTGGGTGACGTGCGACGTGGCAAGCGGCCGTCGTTCACCGACGCTGCTCCGCCCGACCACGCCGAACCACTCGTCGATGAAGTAGTGGGGTGTCTCCAGCGTGCCGGGATCGAAGTCGCCACCGGCACATTCGGGGCTCGCATGGAAGTGTCGCTTGTCAACGACGGCCCCGTCACCCTTGTCGTCGAGACCCGGAACGGGAAGGTCGTCTGACTCAGGAGTCGTGAGTCTCGAGGAACTCGTAGACCTCGGCCAGGTCCACCCCCGGGATGGTCTCCACCGGCATCGCGGCGAGGACGTGGCTATTCGGCCGCACCGACGGCCACGTCAATCCGTCCCAGCGTTTGGAGACCTCGTCGTCGGGGCGGCGACAGCAGGTCGGCGCTGGACAGCCCGACACCGTGTGGCGTTTGGTGTCGCGGCCCCGGAAGAACTGTGCGTCGGCGAAGTCGGCTCCAGCGGTGATCGCAGCGACCCGGTTGTCCTCGACATGGGTCCCGCACCAGAAGGTGCCGTCCGCCGTGTCGGTGTACTGATAGTGGATGTCGAACTTGTCGCGAGAGTGGAACGCCTGGCGAGTGCCCCATTTGCGACACAGCCGCATGCCCTCGATGGCGCCGTTGGCATCCTGGGGGAAGGGCACGTCGTTGTTCTCGTACGCCTTCCAGATGATGCCCGACTCGTCGGACCTCACGAAGTGCATCTTCAGGTCGAGGTGCTCGGTGGCGAGATTGGTGAGCCGGTGAGCGGCCATCTCGTAGGACACGTAGAACAGGTCGCGCAAGTCCTCCACCGAGATGTCACGATCCTTCTTCGCTTTCGCCAGGATCGGTACCGCGGCGACCTCGGGAATCAGCACCGCTCCGGCGAAGTAGTTCGCCTCGACGCGCTGTCGGAGGAACTCGTTGAAGTCGGCAGGGTCCTCGTGGCCGAGGGCGAAGTGGCCCAGTGTCTGGATCACCACCGAGCGGGCGCTGCGGGTGGTGAGGGAGTCACGTTGGGGCACGTAGATGCGCCGGTTACGCAGATCGGTCACTGAGCGAACCGACGACGGCACATCCCGCTCCCTGGCCACGGTGAATCCGAAGTGGGCGGCGAGCTGGTTGATGTCGCCCTCGGTGAGGGCATGGCTGCCCTGGTACCCGCTGGCAGCCACTGCATCGGCTGCGGCCTGCTCGATCTCGGCGAAGTAGTTGCCGCGGCGCTTCATCTCGGAGCGAAGCTCGGCGTTGGCCACCCGGGCTCCCTCCCGCGTCGAGGTCGCTGCCAGCGTCCGCTCCCGGAGTGCCTCGTAGAGGCCGAGGACGTGTTCGAGTGCAGTGTCCGGCATGCGAGCCGTGGCCTTGAGGTGGGGGAGTCCGAGCTCTGCGTACAACGGCTCGTTCTGGGCTCGCTCGAGTGCAATCTCCATTTGGGCGCGGCGGGTAGGGGCCTCGGCCTCTAGCAAACTCGACACCGGAACCTCCAGAGTGTGAGCGATGTCGTTGAGCAACGCGATGCGGGGCTCCCGCTTGCCGTTCTCGAGGAGGGAGAGGTAGGAGGCCGGCTTGCCGACGAGCTGCCCCAGACCCTCCAATGTGAGCCCGCGTCGCTTGCGGTGATGGCGGACCTGTTGACCGATGATGAGAGAATCGAGTGAATTTGTCATGGTTAGTTCCTTGAAATCTCTCTCATTCTATAAGAACGTCGATTCTTATGTCGAGTTTCACGTGACAGCCGTCGCAAGCGCTGGCACGCTCCCACCCACGCCCTAGAGGAAGGACAGGCAATGGATGTGCAGATCAACGGACCGATGGAGGAGCGTTTCGACGAGATCCTGACGCCCGAGGCTGTGGCATTCGTCGCCGACCTCCACGACACGTTCAACGCCAGGCGCCGGGGACTGCTCAGCCTCCGTCACGACCGGGAACGTCGTCTCGATGAAGGCGGGGCGCTGGGGTTCCTGCCCGAGACCCGGGAGATCCGGTACTCGGACTGGAAAGTCGCACAGGCGCCGGCCGATCTCCAGAACCGTCGTGTCGAGATCACCGGGCCCGTCGAGCGCAAGATGATGATCAATGCGTTCAACTCGGGCGCCCAGGGGTTCATGGCCGACTTCGAGGACTCGAACTCGCCGACCTGGCACAACGTCATCCAGGGTCAGGTGAACCTGGCCGATGCGGTTCGGGGAACCATCGAGTTCACCTCACCCGACGGGAAGGAATACCGCCTCGGTGACACGCCGGCCACCTTGCTGGTGAGGCCGCGCGGTTGGCACCTGGTGGATCGTCGACTCACCGTCGACAACTGCCCGATCTCGGCCAGCCTTCTCGACTTCGGCCTGTTCCTGTTCCACAACGGTCAGGCTCTCATCGACAAGGGATCCGGCCCGTACTTCTACCTGCCCAAGCTGGAGAGCCACCTCGAGGCTCGTCTCTGGAACGACGTGTTCGTCTACGCCCAGGACAAGCTCGGCATCCCGCAAGGGACCATCCGGGCGACGGTCCTCATCGAGACGATCACCGCGGCCTTCGAGATGGACGAGATCCTCTACGAGTTGCGCGATCACTCGGCGGGTCTCAACGCCGGCAGGTGGGACTACATCTTCTCGTTCATCAAGAAGTTCCGGAACCGCCCGGACATGGTTCTCCCGGACCGGGCACAGATCAAGATGACCGTGCCCTTCATGAAGGCGTACACGGATCTGTTGATCCACACCGCCCACAAGCGGGGCGCCCATGCCATGGGTGGCATGTCGGCCTTCATCCCGAGCCGACGTGATGAGACGATCAACGACATCGCCATGGCCCAGGTCCACGAGGACAAGGAGCGGGAATCACGCGATGGTCACGACGGCACCTGGGTCGCTCACCCCGACCTCGTCCCGGTGGCCGCCGAAGCGTTCGATGCGGTGCTCGGTGACAAGCCCAACCAGCTCGACAACCTCCGTGAGGACGTCGTTCGTACGGCCGAGTCGCTGCAAGAGATCGACATCGAGAACGCCCACATCAGTCGGGCCGGTGTTCGCATCAACGTCGATGTCGGCATCCGCTACATCGCCTCGTGGCTCAGCGGCAACGGCGCCGCCGCCATCAACAACCTGATGGAGGACGCCGCCACGGCCGAGATCAGCAGGTCCCAGGTGTGGCAATGGGTGCGCCACAGCGCCGTCACCGAGCACGGCCGCCTGATCGATGCGTCCTACGTGAGGGGTGTCGCCGACGCGGTCATGGACCGCATCGAAGAGGAGGTCGGACCCGACATCTTCACGCACTATCGCTTCAAGGAGGCCCGTGACTTGTTTGAGGAGGTTGCGCTCGGCGAACACTTCAGCGACTTCCTGACACTGCCCGCAATGGAACTCCTCGACTGACCGACCACCGAGAACCAGGAGAAGACACATGACCATCCAAGAACGCGCTGATGCGATGAAGGCCCGGTGGGCGGAGACAGACACAGCAGGCGTCACCCGTGACTACACCGCCGAGGATGTGGTCCGCCTCCAGGGATCATTCACCGTGGAGCAGACCCTGGCCAAGAAGGGCGCCGAGCGGCTCCGCCATCTGCTCGCCAACCGCGATTACGTGCACGCGCTGGGCGCCATCTCCGGCGGCCAGGCCGTCCAGATGGTGAAGGCAGGGCTCGAGGCCATCTATCTGTCGGGTTGGCAGGTCGCCGCCGACGCCAACCTCGCCGGCCAGGTGTACCCGGATCAGTCCTTGTACCCGGCAAACAGCGCTCCTGAACTGGTGCGGCGCATCAACAACGCGTTGCAGCGAGCGGATCAGATCGCCTGGTCGGAAGGCGACGACTCCGTCGAATGGATGGTGCCCATCGTCGCCGACGCCGAAGCCGGTTTCGGCGGGGCGCTGAACTCGTTCGAGTTGACCAAGAACTTCATCACCGCCGGAGCTGCGGGCGTCCACTTCGAGGACCAGCTGGCGTCGGAGAAGAAGTGCGGTCACATGGGGGGCAAGGTCCTGGTGCCGACGTCTCAGCACGTCCGCACCCTGTCCGCCGCCCGGCTCGCCGCAGACGTGATGGGCACGCCGACGGTGATCGTGGCCCGCACCGACTCGCTCGCAGCCACGCTGCTGACGAGTGACATCGATGAGCGTGACCAGGAGTTCGCCACCGGCACCCGGACGATGGAGGGCTTCTTCGAGGTGCGCAACGGCATGGATGCCGCCGTCGCTCGGGGGCTCGCATACGCGCCGTACGCCGATCTCATCTGGTGCGAGACCGGTCACCCCGATCTCGACGAGGCAGCCAAGTTCGCCGAGGCGATTCTCTCGGAGTACCCGGACAAGATGCTGGCGTACAACTGCTCGCCATCGTTCAACTGGAAGAAGCACCTCGACGACGCCACCATCGCTTCGTTCCAGAAGGAGCTGGCTGCGATGGGTTACCGCTTCCAGTTCATCACGTTGGCCGGGTTCCATTCCCTCAACGCTTCGATGTTCGAGTTGGCCGGCGACTATGCCAAGCGGGGCATGTCGGCCTACGTCGAGCTCCAGGAAGCCGAGTTCGCCATGGAGGACAAGGGCTACACGGCCACTCGCCACCAGCGTGAGGTCGGTGCCGGGTACTTCGACCAGGTCGGCCTCACGATCTCCGGTGGCAAGGCATCGACCCTGGCGTTGACGGGCTCGACCGAAGAGGAGCAGTTCTAGGCGATGGAGGGGCCGGGGATCACGAGGACCTCGTGAATCTCCGGCCCTCCTCGCAGAACGTGAGGAAGTCGCAGCGGTGACACTGCTCTGACGGTGTCGGCTCGTAGTCGCCGCCCGTGGCACGCTCCACCAGACTCGAGAGGTGAAGGCGGGCCTCGTCGCGCCACTCGCCGGTCGCCAGCTCGGTCTCCTCGCTGAGGGAGCCACCTCCGAAGTAGGCGAACGTCACCGGGAACTCGTCCGGGGGATCGATGCCCAACCCGCCCTCGGCTGCGGCCACCGCGTATGCCTGGAGCTGTACCCGTCGCGATGGGTCGTCCGACGGCCGGCCGGACTTGTAGTCGACCACCTCGAACGTCTCGTCGGCGTACACGGCGTCGACTCGACCGCGAATGAGGGCATCGTCGAGGACCAGGCTGAACGGGGTCTCGATCAGCGTCGGCCGTTGCGTGGCGAACCGGGAGGCGGTGAACACGTCGAAGGCGCCGGGCCCGTCATCGACGGCGTCGGAAGGGGCCATGTCGTACGTGTCGTCGCCGGCGTCGTCGAAGGGGACGACCCCCCTGTTGTGCAGCTCGATACGACGATGCAGCTCGGTTCCCCGGCGCAGCCAGGCGGAGGGTCGGCGGGGAAGTCGATCGACCTCAGACCAGTAGAAACGCTGCGGGCACGACGCGTAGGTGACGAGCCCGGTCACGGACGTGGCGAACCGATCTGGTGCTCCCGGCGGCCCGGCGGCGTCCTCGATTCGCGCGATCTGGAGGCGCATCTGTTCCTCATCGGCATGGTATTGCGGGTCACCGATGTCGACGGTGGAGGGGTCGTCGATGGCATCGAGGGTGACCGATTTCCATCCGTCGGCGAACAGCGGATCGGGCTCGGGCACCAGGTCTGGGGCCGCCTCCCGAGGGGGCGGCTCGGGAGGAGGGTCCTCGGTGATCGCCCGGGTGCCGACGCCATCACAGATGTCGAACAACGTCGAGGGGGAATTCGGTGTCTTGCGGTTGGGGTGCCACGTAGCCGCGGTCGCGATGAGCCGGTGCTGGGCACGGGTGACGGCGACGTAGGCAGTCCGCCACTCCTGATCGAGATGGGCCTGGCGCAGGAATGCCCTGGCATCGTCGAACATGAAGCGATCGGCGTCGAGCCGCAGCGAGAACGGGACCCGGTCGGCTCGCGTCGTCGGGTCGGGGTAGCCGTTGATGACCCCTGACGGGAAGGTCTTCTCGACGAGGTGGGGGAGTACGACAACGGGCCACTCGAGACCCTTGGCTCGATGCACGGTCGAGATGGTGACGGCGCGGTCCGAGCTGAGCCGGGCGGTATCCAGCTCGTCGCTGCCGCGGTCCTGTTGCAGCAGTTCGAGGTAGTCGAGGAAGGCTTCCAGCGAGGGCCGCCCTTCCAGCGGGCTCCACTCCTGGGCCACGTCGAGGAAGCGATACAGGTTGAGGCGGGAGGTGAGTCGGGCCGTGTCGCCGAGAGCCTCGACCTCGATCCAGTATCCGAGACGATGCAGGATCCTGCGGCACAGCTCGACCAACGTGACTCCCTGAGCCAGCTGCAGGAGCTCCGCATAGATGCCTGCGAACTCCTCGACGGCCTCGGCGGCATCGGGACGGAGCTCGGCGATCGCCGAGGGCGTCTCGACGGCTTCGATGAGCATGCGGGAGCGGTTCTCTGACACCCACCGGGCGATCACGGCGATGTCGCCGAGACCCAGCCGGAACCGGGAGCGATGGAGGATCCGCACCAGGGCGGGGGCATCGTCAGGGCGGGTGAGGATCCGCAGCCAGGCATGGAGATCGGCCACCTCGGGAATGGAGAGAAGGCCACCCACCGAAACAACCTCGACGGGGATCTCGTGAGCCTCGAAAGCATCGAGGAGAAGTGGGATCGAGGCGTTCTTGCGCACCAGGACGGCCACATCGTTGAGGTCGACGTCGTCCTCGGCGACCAGCTGATTGATGCGTGATGCGATCCAATCCGCCTCTCGGGCCGAGGTGGCGAACTGCCCGGTCTCCACCGACCCGGCGCCGGCCCCAGGTCGCGGGTCGAGGCGTGTCACCGGGCTTGTCGAGCTCATCTCGTCACGCACCCGGTTGGCGACATCGACGATGGCGGAATCGGATCGCCAATTCACACCCAGCTCGATCGTCCGGGCCGGCGATCCGTCGGCAGTGGCGAAGTGACTGGGGAAGGCGTCGAAGTTCTCCGGCGACGCCCCCCGCCACTCGTAGATGGTTTGGTCGGAGTCACCGACCGCCGTCACCGGGAACCCGTCACCGAACACGAGCTGCAGCAGGATGCGCTGGGCGGGGCTCGTGTCCTGATACTCGTCGAGCAGTACCGCCGAGTAGCGGTCCCGGATCCGTTCTGCGATCTCGGGATACCCCCTGAGCATCTCGACACCCTTGCGGAGAAGGTCGGTGTAGTCGACGACGTGGAGACGTTGCTTCTCGGCGCGATATCGCTCGATGATGCCGATCAGTTCCCTCCGGGACCCGGCCTGTTCCGGTGGCTGGAGGAGCGCAGGATCGTCCAGATCGACCAGGTGCTCGGAGGCTTCGGCGTCGAGCGTCGCCGAACTGGCGAGCACGCCTGCGACATAGGTGAGGTTGAGGTGCTGGTACCCGGTGCCGGAGGCGATCGCCTCGCGCAGAAGCTGTCTGGCAAACCCCGGCGTGATGATGCGTACATCCCGTTCAACTCCAACCAGGGCGCCGAACTCCCGCAACAGCCCATAGGCGAAGCCGTGGTAGGTGGCGACCTCGACCACCCGGCCCTCCTCGGCATGGTCGGGAAGCGTTTCTCGCAGTGTGCTCTCGAGCTGTTCGGCGGCCTTGTTGGTGAAGGTGATACCGAGGCAGGTCTCGGGATCGAGGTCGTGGGTCGTGATGAGGTGCGACAGCCGCATCGCCATCGTCGTGGTCTTTCCGGTGCCGGCGGCTGCCGCCACCCGGAGCGGCTCGAGCGGTGCCGAGATGACGTCTTGCGGTTGAGAGGTCGGGATCACGTGAATGCCTCCCGACCGTCGGGCCATGCCGGGCACAGGCTGATGACCCGGCAGCGGTCGCATCGGTCGTTGGGTGTCGGTGGCCACTCCTCGTCACGGATCCCCTCGGCGACAGCCTCGAGCCGCTCCTCGACGTCAACGATGTTGGCCATGTCGAGGCTCCGGGTCTGGATCGACGTCTTGTTTGGCTTCGCCGACGGGAACCACAGCTGGGCCCCGGTGACGGCCCCGTCGAGGTCCAGCTCGTCGACGGCCATCACATACAGGCCCAGCTGCAATGAGCGACCGGCTTCGTCCTTGGTAGGCACGCTGGTGGAGGTCTTGTAGTCGACGACTCGTATCTCGTCACCACGTCGCTCGATTCGGTCGATGCGACCTCGCCAGGTCGCACCGACCCGGTCGATGGTGAACGAGGTCTCGAAGTCGACGCCGTTCCATCCGCCCGGGGGCCACTTCTCGTAGAGCTGGTTGAGTGTCTTCTCGCCGCGTCGGAGCCACGCCGCCGCCCACGGTGGTCCTCCGAACAGGTCCGGTTCGAAATCGAGAGACAGCTGCGTCAATGCCTCCTCGAGGGTGGAACGAGACTGCCCTTCCTCGAGCGCTGACTTCTCGACGGTCTCCAGGACGTCGTGGATCAGCGTGCCGAAGCGCATGTGGAGTGTCTCCTCGGCGCCGATGGCGAGGTGGTATTCCAGGACGTAGCGACGGGGGCAGGTGTCGTAGTTGCTGGCCTGGCTCGCCGACAGCTTGTGGTCGGCGGGGACGATGCCGGTGTCCGGCCCGTAGTGGCGCGTCGTCGCGAACTGCCGTGGTGACCGCAGTGCGCCCGGTGCCTCGGCGAGGACGCGGACCGCAGCCCGCCGTCGAGTCTCGGGCTCGGAGATGTCGGCGGCAATGCGGCGCAGCCGCGCCTCGGCCTCGGCGCTCGACAGCGGGGTGAACCAGCTGTCGGCACCGTCCGGCTCTTCGAGATCGGCCCGAAAGGCCTCGATGGTGTCGAGGAAGGGGCTGGGACCGATGGGGCCGAGTGCGGTCGTAGCGGTGGTGGCGGTGAACACCACGCGGTGCGAGGCGCGCGTCATCGCCGTGTAGACGAGTCGCGTTTCCTCCTGCATCCGGAAGCGGCGCTGGGCACCGGTGGTGGTGCCCTGCCACGGAGACAGGTGCCGCGTCTCGAGCAGCGAATCGCGAAGCCGGAGGTCGGGCAGGACTCCGGACACGGCATCAGCGATGAACACGACGGAGAGGTCGAGGCCTTTCGACTGATGGAGGGTGGTGACGGTGAGCCGCTCGCCGCGGTCTCGATACTCGAGGAGCGGCTGCGCCTCGAACTCCTCGGTCTCGGCAAGACCCACATACGAGGCGAGAGAGGCGTGTGGGTTCCGCTCACCGAAGCGGGACACCACCTGAGCCAGCGA
>JABDIW010000484.1 GCA_013003515.1 Acidimicrobiia bacterium | reverse complement strand
GAAGCCGGGCCCGAAGTCGTCGTCGGCGAGTTCCAGCCGGGACTGTCCCCAGCGGGAATCCCATAGTTGCACTTCCGCGCCGGCCTCGTCCGTGATCACGACACTTAATGTGTCTCCCGGCTGGGCGTCGTAGGCGATATCAGTGATATCACCGCCGACACCCAAGAACGATGGAGCGTTCAACTCGACGGCAAACCACACGGTCTCCCCCGGAGGCAGATTCGTTCGATAGGCCCCGTTCCCGCTGCCAGGAGGGCCATTCCCGGAAGCGAGGTTCATCACCGGCGCCGCCGTGCGCACCAGCGAACCAATCACTGGCAGGTCGATGTGGCCGATCCCTGGCAACGATTGCACGACCAGCTGGCCCAGCTCGGCGGTCAGCGAGTCGATGGCATCGACATCTCGATAGGAAGCGCCGGTGGCATCGGCAATGCACTGCAGCTGCTCTCGCGCCGGGTCGCCTTCCCCCAGGAAGAACCCCACCGTGTGCACCCTGACATCGATGCCGACGTCAGCCAGCCCCGCCGCCACGTCGCACGGATCTGGCGGAGCGCAGGTGTCTTCACCGTCGGACAACAGGATGATGGTTCCCCGGCCATCGGGCAGGTCGGAGGCAGCCTGTTCCAGGGACAGGCCTATCGGTGTGAACCCCCTTGCCGAGAAGCTGCCAATGGCCTCGATCATCGATTGCCGCTCCAAAGGACCGACGGGCACGATGAGCTCGGTGTCCAGACAGCCGTTGGCCTTGTCGGTGTTGGGCACCCGATGGCCGTATACCCGCAGCCCGACGGGAGCGCCCTCGGGCAGGATCTCGACCAGTCGAATCAACGCTTGCTGAGCACCGTCGATGAGCCGGACACCCGCGTCATCTGTCGCGTTCATCGACCCTGACGCGTCCAGGATCAGCAACACCGGACCGTCCCCGGTCTCCTGGGCCGACGCGCCTGGAACGGCGAGCACCGCCACGGCTAAGCACAGAGCGGTCGCCAACCACCGAGCTTTCTGCACCATGGCCCCAGCGTTGCCAACAGACAAGGGCCCTACGTAGTGCCAAGCGGCAGGTTTCTCGGAGCGTTCGCCCGTCTTGCCGGCCTCATCATCACGCAGAACCGCGGTGTCAACCCTGCACCGCCGAGGACGGGTCGGGGAGTTCAGGCCAGAAGAGGTCCCTCACACGTCCGATCTGGGCAACCATGTACCAATCGCTCACCCACACATAGCGGCACTTCGGGGTGCGAGTCCGACGGTCGAGGGTTCGATTCCCTCCCGGCCCACTCCGATTGTCGGCGTAGCGCGCCTTCTCGGGTAACTTCCTGGCTCAGCCGAGAGAGGGACCCATGAATCGCAACCGTTGGATCGTCGTCGCCGGTGTCGTCGGTGTCGTCGCCGCCGCCGCCTTCTTCATCTGGTTCTTTGGCCGCTCCACTCCCGAGGAAGTCAGCCTGGAAGGTGCGGTTGGAGCGCTCACCACCACGACAACCACGGTCGCTGCCGGCTCCGATGACACGACCACCACGACGACATCAGGATCGACCGACACCGGTGTCGAGGGCACGTGGACCGTCGACACGTCGATCGGTGAGTTCAACTTCGAGGACGCCACCAGCTCGTTCGCAGGGTTCCGCATCAACGAGGAGCTGAGCGGTCTCGGGTCGGTCACCGCCGTCGGCCGCACACCGGGTGTGTCCGGCAACTTCACCCTCGAGGGAACCACCATGACGAATGCCTCGTTCGAGGCCGATCTGACGCGAATCGTCACCGACGACTCGCGCCGCGACAACGCAGCGCGGCGATCACTCGAAGTCACCACCTTCCCGACCGCCACATTCACGGTCACCTCACCCATCGACCTCGGTGTCGAGCCCACTGAAGGCACCTCGTTGAGCGTGATGGCCTCCGGAGACCTCACCATCCACGGGGTCACCCAGCAGGTCGAGTTTCCGCTCGAAGCACAGCTGGTCGGGAACGTGATCGTTGTCGTCGGCTCCATCAACATCGTGTTCGCCGACTACGGCGTGGAACTGCCCAGCGCCCCCATCGTGCTGTCGGTGGAGGACAACGGGATCCTCGAAGTGCAGCTCTTCTTCACCAAGAGCTGACCCGACCTAGGCTCACCGGTACCTCGAAAGGAACCCCCGGTGACCTACTTCCCGGATGGCAGATTCTTCAATGAGAACGGGCGGTTGTACCCGTGGGATGTCCGCTACGACCCTGCCGATCGGGCGCACTGCACCGCCTGCCCTGAAGGCTCGGTTCTGTTCCGGATCACGGCTGAACCGGGATTCACAGACGTG
This sequence comes from Acidimicrobiia bacterium, assembly GCA_013003515.1. Classification (GTDB taxonomy): domain Bacteria; phylum Actinomycetota; class Acidimicrobiia; order Spongiisociales; family UBA5794; genus JABDIW01. The sequence continues at coordinate 3,509 of JABDIW010000484.1, read as the reverse complement.
CACCTCGTCCTCTCCGACGGAACCGGACATCAGCTGAAGAAGTGGGCGGAGAGCCGGCGCTTCAGCTTCTGGGAGGTTGAGATCACTCCACCGACCAGGGTCTTCGAGTACAGCTTTGCCATGCGGGATCCGTTCGGACGGGCAGTCCACCTGGTGCCGGCGGGTATCAGCAACGCAGTCGAGCGACTCGACCGGTGGCACCTCGATCTCGACGCCATCACACCGCTCGATCCGCCTGCCTGGGCAAAGGGAGCGGTGATCTATCAGATCTTCCCGGAACGATTCCACAGCGGTGACCCCACACTCACGCCCGTAGACGCTTCCGCCTGGGGCTCCGAACCGCACTGGCTCGAGTTCCAGGGTGGCGACCTCGTCGGGATCGCGGAGAAGGTCGACTATCTGGCCGACCTCGGTGTGGACATGGTGTACGTCAACCCCATCTTCCAGTCACCCAGCACGCACCGCTACGACGCCATCGACTTCAAACATGTCGACCCGGCCCTCGGCGGCAACGACGGGTTGCGCTCCCTGGTCGAAGCTCTCCACGCCAGGGACATCAAGCTCATCGTGGATGCGTCCTTCAACCACTGCTCGCCCCGGTTCTTCGCCTTCGCCGACCTCGTCGCCAACGGCGCGAACTCCGAGTACCGGGACTGGTTCATCGTCGACGACCACCCACCCCGCGTCATCGTCCGGCCCGACGGCGACGGCGAGTCGTGGACGCGGTCCGAGACGTACCAGGCGTACCTCTCCCGGCTCGAGGGCAACGAGGGCGTCACGGTGGAGACCCGTTCCGATGAAAGCGGCCCGATGGTCGAGACCACCTACGAGTCCTGGTACGGCGTGCCCTCGCTGCCCCGCATCAACCTGGCCAACCCCGACACCCGCGCCTACTTCCTCGACATCGCCCGATGGTGGATCGACGAGTTCGACATCGACGGGTGGCGCATGGACGTCGCCCGCTATGTCGACTTCGACTTCTGGCCCGAGTTCCGCCAGGTCGTCAAGGCCGCCAAGCCCGACGCCTACCTGATCGCCGAGATCATGGGTGACGCCTCACCCTGGCTCCAGGGCGACACGTTCGACGCCACCATGGACTACACGTTCCGTGAGCTGTGCCTGGACTTCTTCGCCACTCGCACCATCGACGGGGCCGGGTTCGCCGACGGCATCGCCCGCTGGCTCGCCATGTATGCGCCCGGGGTCCACGCCGTCAACCAGCATCTGTTGTCCAGCCACGACACTCCACGCTTCCTCCACGAAGCGGGCGATGACCGGACCCGGCTCATGCCGGCCGTGATCTTCCAGCTGACGGCACCGGGGGCGCCCGGCATCTATTACGGCGACGAGGTGGGGCTCACCGGCGGCGAGGAGCCGGAGTCCCGTGGGGCGTTCCCGTGGCACGACCTGGCATCGTGGGATACCGACCTCCTGACACTCACGCAGGAGCTGACGGGGCTGCGGCGAGACCACCCGGCGCTCCGCCACGGGACGTTGACCGTCCTGGGTCACACCACCGACACCATCGCCTATCTCCGCGAGCACGAGGACGAGCGGGTGGCCGTCGTCCTCAACCGCGGGGACCATCCCACCCACATCGGAATCCCCGGCGTCACCCACGAGCCCGAGGTGATCTGGGGAACCGCCACCGTGACGGTCAACCACGACGGCCTCGCGGTGGAGGATGTCGGTCCAGGGACGGGTGCAGTCATCCTCCTGTGAACTGACGCAGCCTCATGTCGTCGGTGAACGCAAGGCGAGAGCCCAGCGTCACAACCGCCAGCACCGACACGGCCACGGATCCCAGGATCACGTACATGATGATCAGCTGGACGAGGACGGCGTCGATGGGGTCGACCCCGGCGAGCAACAGCCCGGTCATCGCGCCGGGCAGAGCGATCAGCCCAACGACCTTGGTCCGTTCGATCTGGGGGATCAGGGCCGTGCGAGCGACCTGAGGGACCATGAACCGGCTGGAACCGCGCCGATCGAAACCGAGTGCGAGAAGGGCTTCGATCTCGCCGCCGCGGTCACGCAGGTAGTCGTCGAGCTGGCGGGCGCCGAGCACCGTCCCGGGGAGGGTGTTGCCGATGGTGATCCCGGCGGTGACCACGATGGTCACCGGCTCGAGTGGGAACACCCGGAGGGCGAAGACGAGCAGCAGGGCGGCACCTGTGGCGAGCCCGATGGCCACCAGGGCGATCCAGCGCAGCGGCTTCAGCCAGGCAACCCTGCCTCCAGTCACGTAGGCGGCGATCCCCACCATGGCACCGACCCACAGCCAGGCCCATGCGTCGGCCAGCGAGCTCTCGAAGATCACGCCGAGCAACACGCCGACGGCGACGAGCTGGATGGCGGCGCGCAGCGTCGCCCAGAGGATCGATCGTTCGACGCCGACGTCTCTCCACACGGACAGACCGACGGCCACGGCAACCAGCGCCAGGGAAGCAACCACCTGCCACCACTCGACCCCGTTCTCGGTGCCGATCTGGGCGGCGAGGATCATCAATCGAAGCCGAGGTATGTGGCAGTCGCAGCAGCAACAGTATTGGCTCTGCCGAGTAGCTCCTGCTCGAGCACCGCCGGGTCACGATCGCCGACCTCGGCTCGCAGGTCGACGTAGATCTTGAGCTTGGGCTCGGTGCCGGACGGGCGAACCAGCACCCGCCCCTGCGCTCCCAGGGACAGCTCGACCAGCGGAGTCTCCGCCAGCCAGCGGGGACGCTGCTCGGCGCCCACCGAGAAGTCCGTGACCTGCTCGACAGCGATGCCGTCGATGTCCGCCGGAGGTGAGTTCTCGATGAGCTCCATCGCCGCCCGGATCTCGCCGGCGCCCTCGGTGCCGGGACGGACGACCGACTTCTGGGTGCTGACCCAGAGACCATGGTCGGCGGCGAGCTGATACCACCGGTCGAGAACGGACTCTCCGCGGCGGGCCAGCCCGGAGGCCATGTCGACGAAGATCACGAGGGTGGCGATGCCGTCCTTGTCACGAACGTACGGCCCCACCGAGTAGCCGAGGGCCTCCTCGAACCCGAACACGTAGGTCACGTCGTCGGCGAGATCGAGAGCCGCATTCCAGATCCACTTGAAGCCGGTCAAGGTCTGTTCCCAACGCGCTCCGTGGGCTGCGGCGATCGACCCCAGCATGGGGCTCGACACGATCGAGTTCACGACCAGCGGGTGCTCGACGTCGGTGTGGGTCAGCACGTAATCGGCCAGCAGCAACCCGATCTGGTTGCCGCTGAGCGTGCGGAACTCACCATCGACGGGCACCGCAGCGGCGAGCCGGTCTGCGTCGGGATCGTTGGCAACGACCAGCTCGGCGCCTTCGGCCGCCAGCGCCTTGGCCAGGTCCAGCGCCCCCGGCTCCTCGGGGTTGGGGAACGACACCGTGGGGAAGTGGCCGTCAGGCTCGTACTGCTGGGGCACCGGCGTCACCGAGGTGTACCCCGCAGCGGCGAGCTGCCTGACGACGTGCTCACCACCCACCCCGTGCAACGGGGTGT
>JABDIW010000476.1 GCA_013003515.1 Acidimicrobiia bacterium | reverse complement strand
AGGCCTCATGCACGAGTACGTCGGCGCCCTTCGCAAATTCTTCGAGCTGGGGGCACACCGCGGTGTCGCCCGAGATGACGATCACGCCATCGGGCGAGGTGAAGCGATACGCCACGGCTGGCGAAAGGTCCCCGTGGTCAACCGCGATCGAGTCAACGCTGAGGTCGCCGAAGGTCCCGACGGGAGTGGGTTTCGCCGTCGATGATTCGAAGACGTGGATGTCCGGCTCGGGACGCGACGGATACCCACTCACCGCAATGCGGCTCTGGATGTCGGGTTCGAGGTGGTCGAGAAGATGCTCGAGATAATCGACGATGGGTCCGCGGGGGCAGTGGATCGGCAGTGTGGCATACGGTCTCGGGCCGTTGGCCGCCCATCTCGTGATGATGATGTCGGTGATGCCGAGCAGATGGTCGCTGTGATGGTGGGTGATGAGCATCGCGGTGAGGCCACCGACGTTGGTTCCCTCTTCGGCGAGGCGAAGAGCAGTCGCGCGACCGGCGTCGACCTGCAGAGCGATGTCGTTGTGTTTCACGAGCGCACCGGGCCCGGCGCGGCCGGGGGCCAGCATTGGGACTCCACTGCCCGTGATGGTCACACTCGTCGACATGGGCCAAAATCTAGACGCCAACTAGCATCAGGCCCAATGGCATCTTCCCCGCCCAACATCGCGCAACTGGTCGTGGATGGCCTCCGCTCTTCGAACATCGACACCCTCTTCTGTTTGCCCGGCGTACAGAACGACGACTTCTTCAACGTCCTGTTCGATGCCCACGACATCACGCCCATCGTCACTCGTCATGAGCAGGGGGCGGCCTACATGGCGCTCGGCGCCGCCCAAGTCACCGGTCGACCGGCGGCCATGTGCGTCGTCCCCGGGCCCGGCATGCTCAACGCCGGCGGCGGCCTGACGAGTGCGTATTGGGCATACGCCCGCGTGTTTGCACTCGTCGGCCAGATTCCCGTACCGATGCAGGGCAAGGGCTTCGGTGTGCTGCATGAGCTCGCCGACCAGACGGCGGTCCTGAGGCAGGTGACCAAGGAAGCGTTCGCTATCACCGACCCTGTCGATGCGACCCGTCTGATCCAGGGCGCGTTCGACGCCGTACACAGCGGAGTGCCCCGCCCAGTGAGTCTCGAAGTCCCCGCGAACTTGTGGACCCAACCAGCCGACGGCCACATCACGACGCCAGAGGCCCAGACCGCGCCC
>JABDIW010000471.1 GCA_013003515.1 Acidimicrobiia bacterium | reverse complement strand
CCTCGTCACCGAGGGCCGCCACAGCCAGCGCCGTGGTGGCTTCGTCACCGAGGGGATCCAACGTCAGGGTCTGGGCGTCCTCGTCCTCGGGTGCCACCCGGCTCGACTCCACCACCACCCACGGCTGCGCGGAGATCGTGGGGACCATGTGGTCGAGCAGAGACTGGGACGCATCATCGATCCACTGGGCCCCGTCGATGAATGCGATAACGGTGCCGTCGAGCGTGGCTGCCATGGCGTCTCCGATGACCTCGGCGGTCTTCGTCTCCTGGAACTTGGCGTCGAGGGCCGCGACCTCAGGGGTCGGGTCCATCGAGATGCCGGCAACCCGCGCCACCAGGGGAACCCAAGGCGCGAGTTCGGGATCAGCGTTCACCAGGATCTCGGTGAGTTTCCCCGGCGGGTCTTCGTCTTCACGGTGGACGCCGAGTGCGTTCCTCACCAGCTGGCCGATCGCGAAATAGGCCGTGTTCGACTCGTAGGGCTCGCAGTTGGCGACGATCACCCGAGTGTCCGCCGCCTCGGTCCGGACCTCCTGGAGGAGCCGGGTCTTCCCGAGACCGGCAGCGCCGACCACGGTGACGATGGAGCCCGATCCATCTGCGGCCTCCTTGACCAGATTCGTCAGAGTCTCCAGCTCTGCGGCCCGGCCGATCAGCGGCAGAAGATCCGACTCGACTCCTCCGTCAGCGGCTTCGATAGGTCCGCCGAGGAGATAAGGAATCACCGGTTTGGACTTGCCCTTCAGCGAGATTGCCTCCAGCGCTGTCGTCTCGAAGATGTGGACGTCGTCGAACTCCTCGGTGACGAGGATCTGCCCCGGTTCGGCGGCCGACGCCAGCCGGGCAGCCAGGTTCACCGTGTCTCCCATCACCGTGTACACGCGGCGGGTCCGCGCCCCGAGGTCGCCGGCGAAAACGCTGCCGTGGGCGGCTCCGACATGGATCTCGAACGGTGACTCGATGGAGGTGACCTCGTCGAGCGTCCGCAGCATCCGCTC
>JABDIW010000465.1 GCA_013003515.1 Acidimicrobiia bacterium | reverse complement strand
AGTCCCAGATCATCGCCGACCTCGAGCGACAGTTCGACACCGGCGAGGCCTCTTCCGACTGACTCTCTCCATCACAGATCACGGCTCTCCTCTCCCGATTCGCCGTGCGCTCCCATCGGGCCCCCTTTCCGGGGGCCCGATGTCTATGTGCGTAGGCTCGGTCCATGGTCATGCTGGACGTCTCCGGGGTGCGGCGGGTGTTCGGCGACGGGACGGTCGGCCTCGAGGGCGTCGACGTCGCAGTCGAGCGTGGTGAGCTGGTCGCCGTTGTCGGGCCGTCCGGGTCGGGCAAGACAACGCTGCTGCGGGTGATCGCCGGACTCGATACTCCCGACACCGGGACCGTGTCTCTGCGGGGAATCGACGTCACGGCCGCCGAAGCCCGTGATCGCAACATCGCGATGGTGTTCCAGGATCGGATCATCTATCCGCGGCGAAACGTGAAGCGGATGATCTCCTTTCCGCTCGAATTGCGAGGGACTCCCCGAGAGGAGCTCGACAATCGTGTTGAGGTCGAAGCGGGCGTTCTCGGGATCCGTTCGTTGCTGGAGTGGGATCCTGCGCTGTTGTCGGCAGGCCATCAGCAGGCGGTCCAGACGGCGAAGGCTCTGGTGGGCAGGCCCGACCTCTATCTGTTCGACGAACCGCTGTCCCGGCTCGACACCGCTCACCGGGCGCTGGTCCGACGTGAGTTCCGGACGCTCCAGACCGGATACGGGATCGCCGCGGTCTGGGTCACCAATGATCGGGAGGAGGCCCTGGCCATCTGCGACCGCATGGTCGTCCTCGACAAGGGAGCGGTGGTCGCCGACGGGCCTCCGGACGAGCTCTACGAACGCCCCGGGTCGATGTTCGTCGCCACCTTCATCTCTGACATGGATCTCATCGACGTTCCTGTGTCCGGCGATCGGCTCATGATCGGAGCGGGCTCGGTTCATTGCTGGTGGCCCGGCCTTTCCGCCTACGAACGCGTGGTGGTCGGGCTCCGTCCCGAGAAGCTCGACATCGACGACTCGGGGGTGGCCGGAGTCGTAGACCACGTCGAGTTCATGGGCGACCATTACCTGGTGCATGTGGCGCTGGGGGACCGGGTGGTCCGGGTCAAGAGTTCCTCGGCGCTCGAGGGCCGGGTCGGGGTCGCCATCGATCCCCAGAGCATCCACCTCTTCGATCCAGCCACGGGGGAGGCCCTGCTGCATCCGGTGTGAGGGTGCGGGCGGTGGGACTCGAACCCACATCGGGCCGAAGCCCACCAGATCCTAAGTCTGGCGCCTATACCAATTCGGCTACACCCGCCCGCCCGGCGGG
>JABDIW010000464.1 GCA_013003515.1 Acidimicrobiia bacterium | reverse complement strand
CCACCCGATCGAGCAGCTCTCCGTTTTCGATGTCCACCACGATCAGGTCGTCGCTGCCGGCATCGGTGAAGTCGTTGATGACCAGCTCACCCGACTCCGGATACACCACGGGCTGCATGCTCGGTCGGACATTGTTCAGCTGCCACGCGAGATCGAGTTTCGCACCTTCTGACCCCACGCCGGCGAGGCCGCCATTCACCGAGTCCCAGGCGATGGTCATGTCGAATTCAGGAACGTGCACCGGCGGCGCGATGACGCCGCCACCAGGGGTGCCGAAGGGTGCGATCGACGACACCTCGCCAGTGACGAGGTCGGAGCGAATCAATCGTTGCGGCCCATCCCATGGCGCCGTTCGCCTCCACGAGAGTGCGCTGCCCGGCGACTCCTCCCATCGACCGTTCGGCTCGGTCCCGTGAATCAGCCGTACCGAGTGAATGTCGCCGCAATCCATGGACCAACAGGCACCGCTGGCGATGCAGCTGTCCCAAGCCAAGCCCTGGTTGCCACCGGCCTGTCGATACCGGGGCCGCCAGTCGTCGATCTCGATCGCGCCATCGCGCACCTGCAGGCGCCACAGGTGTTCCGTCCCAGGCACATAGACGAACTCGGCATCACGGGTGACGTCCGAAGCGATCCGCCCCATGGAACCCTCGGGCAAAACGAACGGGTCGCCGAGCACGTCGAGTGACGTCGCGTCGAGGCGAGTGATGGTGGTGCCTCCCTGGCCGGCGAGCCGCAGGTCTTTCGTGATCAGGGACCCGTCCGAAAGCGCCAGCAACCCGTTGTGGGAGCGGCTGACCGGCAACTCTCGCTCGGCCAGAACCGACAGATCGTGGGGGTCCAGTTTATGCAGATAACTGCCGTTCACCGACATGATGGAGCCGTCCGCGTGGACGAGGATGGCGCCGCACCACACGTGCTCACCGCACGGAAGATCTGGTGAAGACACGACCGCCTTGAGCGAGTCCAGGTCGATCTGCTCAACCCATCCGTGCGGGGGCGGGC
>JABDIW010000441.1 GCA_013003515.1 Acidimicrobiia bacterium | reverse complement strand
TCGATGAGCCTGCCGACGGGTTCGTGATTCCCGTCGAGATCCATGCGGTGGATGCCACGGCCCACGCCGACTTCGTGCCCGGTCCGCAGAGCGACGTCCTGCGGGCAATGTCGGACAACGAGGTCCTGCTTGGCTCCACGAGCGCGGCCCTCCGTCGGCTCGATGTCGGGGACACCATCACGTTCTCGGATGGCCTCGAGGTGACCGTGGCCGGCATCGTCGACGACGACTACGTCGGTGACGCCGAAATCGTGACCGCACGCTCCGATCTCGAGGTGTTTGCCACGTTCCTCGACAAGTACGCTGTGTTCTGGTTCGACGGTGAGCGGGCCGATCTCGAGGCCGAAGTTGAGACGATCGCAGGCGAGCCGGTGACGGTGCGAGCCTGGGGCGAGGTGCTCGTGTTCCGCCACGGAGACTCGGTGAGATCGCAAGCGGCGTTCAAGGACCGGTTCGGCGAGTTCACTATTCGCCCGGGTGGCGGCACCTTCGAGCAGGAGCGTGCCTGGCGGGAGGAGAACATCGTGACCGAGACGATCCCGCTGCTCGGGAGCGTGACCTGTCATCGCGAGTTCGTCGAAATGCTCCGTCAGGCCATGACCGAGTTGGAGGAAGCCGGCAACGGATCCAAGATCAATCGGGCCTCCTACCAGGGCTGTTGGAACCCCCGCTTCATCGCCAACCGGCTTGCCATCTCCCATCACTCATTCGGGGCCGCGGCCGATATCAACTTCTTCGAGCCCCTCGACGGTCCCTACTCGCCAACGGACCCCGACCTCCTGGTTGCCCTCTACACCGTCGGCCTCACCTCCGGCCACCTCTGGGTCAACCCCGACCCGGGCCATTTCGAGTGGTTTGATTCTTAAGTTCCTGGTTCCTGGTTCCTGGTTCCTGGTTTCTGGTTCCCGGTCCCTGGTCCCTGGTCACTCGTCCCTGTGACCCGACTGCAATACCAGCACCCATGAACCAGCACCAGTAAGTTCGCCCCATGAAAGTTGCGCTCTTCGTCTTCGGGTTGCTGGCGGCGCTCTTCGGGGGCGC
>JABDIW010000434.1 GCA_013003515.1 Acidimicrobiia bacterium | reverse complement strand
AGGCCAGGTCACATACGCCCTCGTCGAGACCGATGGCCTCGAACAACTCGCTCCCCCGATACGCCGAGATGGTGCAGATCCCCATCTTCGACATGATCTTGAGGAGGCCCTTCTCCAGCACCGAGCGGTAGTTCTCCTGAGCTGCGACCGGGGCCACGTCCACGTCGCCGGCTGCTGCCATTGCTCGCACCTGCTCGATGGCGAGATAGGGATTGACCGCCGAGGCACCGAAGCCGACAAGACACGCGAGATCGTGGGCATCGCGCGCCTCTCCGGACACCACGACGATCGATGCTCGCAGCCTGAGACCTCTGGAGATGAGACGGTGATGGACTGCACCGGTGGCCAGGACCATCGGGATTGGAGCCATCTCGGCTGACACCTCGCGATCGGAGAGCATCACCAGATTGACGCCGTCACGGACGGCCTCTTCGGCGGCGTCACACAGTGCCTGGACGGCGGGCCCCATCCCCGATTCGCCGTCTGCCGCGGGGAAGAGCGTGGGCAGCCACACGGCATCGAAGCCCTCTGCGGAGGTCAGGTGCTGGACCTCAGCATCGGACATGACGGGAGAGGCAAGCTCAACCAGGCGGGCGTGCTCGACGGTCTCGTCGATGATGGAACCGCGAGCTCCGAGATACGTGCGCAACGACATCACGAGCCGCTCCCGGATCGGGTCCATGGGTGGGTTGGTCACCTGGGCGAACGTCTGGTGGAAGAACCTCGGCAATCGTTGCGGGGTGTCGGCGAGGACGGCCAGACCCGTGTCGTGGCCCATCGACAGCACCGGCTCGACACCTGTCGCCATCTGGTGGAGGAGAAGGCGCCGCTCTTCGGCGGTGTACCCGAAGACCCTGGCCAGCGCATCCGGGTCGTACCGATCGTCCTCGAGGTCGTCGAACGGATGCTGCACGTACAACGTCTGGTTGCTGATCCAATCCCGGTACGGCTTGCGGGCGGCGAGATCGGCCTTGACCTCCTCCGAGTGGCGCACCTGCCCGGTCTCCAGATCCACAGCCATCAGCTCACCGGGACCGAGTTGACCGGTGGCAACGGCGTCGACTTCCAGGGACGGGATCAACCCGGCTTCGGACGCCACCAGCACGAAATCGGAAGTCTCGGTCCATCGGGCGGGGCGGAGGCCGTTGCGGTCGAGACCGGCGATCACCTGGACTCCGTCCGACGCGGCTATGGCCGCGGGCCCATCCCACGGCTCGGTGAGGAAGGCGTGGTACTCGTAGAAGGCGCCCAAAGCCTCGTCGAGGTCGGCGACGTTCTCCCAGGCGGCCGGGATCAACATCTCCTTGACGTGGGCGAGGGACCGGCCGGAGCGAAGCAGAACCTCGAAGGCGTCGTCCAGGGACGCCGAGTCGCTGCCGGCTCCGGTCACCAGCGGAGAGAGGTCACTGGAACGTTCACCCCAGACAGTTTCCCCGATGTCTGCCTCACGGGCAGCCATCCACGAGCGGTTGGCGGCCACCGTGTTGATCTCCCCATTGTGGGCGAGCACGTGGAAGGGCTGGGCGTACTCCCACGACGGTTGGGTGTTTGTGGAGTAGCGCTGATGGAACACGACGAAATCGGACTCGAACATCGGGTCGATGAGGTCCCAGTAGAAGCCTTCGACCGTCGAAGCGGTGAAGAGGCCTTTGTACACAACAGTCCGAGCCGACGCCGACGGTATGGCGAAACCGACGAGGCCCGACGCACGAGCCGTCCGCTCCGCGGTCTTGCGGGCGAGAAACAGAGCTCGCTCGAACCGGTCGACGTCGCTGTACGGCACCGAGACGATGGCCTGCTCGATCGCCGGCATCGAAGCACGAGCGGCGTCGCCGAGGACCTTGGGGCCGACAGGCACGCGACGCCATGCAACAAGCTCGATCCCCTCGGCGACCAGAGCGTCCTCGATGAGTTTGCGGGCCGAATCGCGATCGTCGGGAGGGAGAAACGCCATCACGAGCCCCAGCCGATCGCGCGATGGCGGCTCGATTCCCTTGCCGAGGAGCACTCGTTCCAGGATCCGATACGGAACCCGGGTCATCACGCCGGCGCCGTCACCCGTGCCGTCAGCAGCCTTGGCACCCCGATGATCGAGGCCATGGAGACACATGACGCCCATGCGGACGACGCGATGCGTCGACCGACCGTGGCGGTCGGCGAGGAACCCGACGCCACACGCATCGTGATGGTCGTCGGGGGAGTACAGCGGAAATGACGCCGTCATCAGTCCCCTCGGCGGCGAAAAGGCCCGGCGCCAGCGGCGGGGCCGTCAATTGAGTGTAAAGGACGGCTCCACGACCCCGAAAAGCGCCGGCCCGGTTGGGCAGCAGGGTCGATAGGCTCCCGACATGCCGGTGATCATCGTTGGAGCCGATAGCCCGCAAGGAAACGAGTTGGTCGCGGCGCTGCGGCAGGATCGCTCAGAGGTGCGGGCCTTCATCACCGAGCCCGCAGCCGGCGACGGGCTGAGAGCGCTGGGCGCCAAAGTCGCCATTGGCGACGTCACCGATGCATCTCACGT
>JABDIW010000424.1 GCA_013003515.1 Acidimicrobiia bacterium | reverse complement strand
CCGCCCCGCCCGCCCCGGGCGCCCCCAGACCCCCGCTCCCGCTGCCCCCGCCCCGGACGCCGAGCCCTCGGCTCCTGCCGAGGTCGAGCCCGATCCCGACGAGGTCGAGTCGGGACCTGGCGACGGCGCCGACCAGGGAGATATGTGATGCGGATTCAGTACGCACTTCGCGAGGCGCTGCGCAACATCGCCAGGAACCCCCTGGTGGTCCTCGGCGCCATCCTCGCGGTGCTCCTGTCGCTGGGGCTGACCTTCTCGACGTTCGTGTTCGGCGAGGTGGTCCGCAAGAACACGCAGCGGTGGGCAGACGACGTTCGCGTGATCGCCTATGTCTCTGATGACCTCAACGCCGACCAGGTGGGCACGCTGCTCGCCACGGTCGACAACTGGGACGAAGTCGAGTCTGCGTTCTATTTCTCCAAGAGCGAAGCCCAGATCGAGGCCCTGGCGCTGTTCGAGGATCGGCCGGCTCTTCTGCGGATCTACACAGAGAATCCCAACATCGCCCCGGCATCCATCCGGGTTCAGCCGGGTGACCCCGAGGATTACCAACCGATCGTCACCAGGCTGCGCGGCAGCCCGGGTGTCATCGAGGTCGCTTCGGCCGGGCCCGGCATCGACGCAATGATCAGCCTTCGTGATGGCTTGTCGTGGGTGGCGCTGGCGGCTGCCATCGGCGCCGGCGTCGCCGCAGTCCTGCTCATCGCCAACACCATCCACATGGCCATCTTCGCCAGACGTGAGGAGATCGGCATCATGAAGCTGGTGGGCGCCGGCAACTGGTTCGTTCGTACCCCGTTCCTCGTCGAAGGGATGATCGAGGGCCTGATCGGTGCCGGCCTCGCCGTCGCGACTGTTGTCGGGGTGCACCGGTTGATGCTGAGCAGGCTCAGCGCTCTTCCCGAGTGGATCAACATCGAAATCGCCAACGACTTCTTCGTTGGCCGGAGCATCATCGTCCTCATCGCCGGCGTCATCGCAGGATTCATCGGTAGCGGGCTGGCCGTCTCTCGATACTTGAGGTCATGAGACGCCGCCTCATCGTCGCTGTCCTCACCCTCCTCACCATTGGCGGGGTGATTCCCGCCGCCCATGCCTCGCTCGAATCGGATCTCGAGTCCGTTCAGGATGCGATCGAGGACATCCAGGATCGGATCTCCGAGGCTGAGGGCCGGCAGTCGGATCTGGTCACCGACCTCCTCATCTCTCAGTCCCGCATCGACGGTCTCGACGCCGACATCCGGGTCACAGTGACCGAACTCGCCGTCGTCACCGCCGACATCGCAACCACCGAGTCCGAGCTCGATCTCCTCGAAGGGCAGCTCGCCGCACAGAACTCGGCTCTCGAAGCGACCCGGGAAGAGATGGCAACGACGAACGCCGAGGCTCTCAGCTTCGCTCTCGAGGCCTACATGGGTGCCGGTCCCACCGGTCTCGAGTTTGCGATGGTGGTCGACGAGGTTCAGGACATCGGCCTCGCCGTCGACTACGTCGGCTGGCTGGCGCTCGCCACAGAGCGTGATCTGCGCCGGCTCGACGCTCTGGCCCAGCTGGAAGGCCGCCAGCGAGTGCTGATCGAGCAGCAACAGCTGGTGGTCGGGGAGTTGCTCTCATTGCTCGAACAGGACGGTGCCCGTCTCGTCGGCCTCCGGACCCGTCTCGAAGACCAGCGGGTTCAGGTGGAGGACGAGCTGGTGACGCAACAGGCCCGGCTCGACGAGCTCGAAGAGCAGGAGGCGGAGTTCCGCGACGAGCTCGACGTGCTGGAGGCGGAGCAGGCCAACATCGAGGAGCTCATCGCGGAGCGTGCCCGGCAGGCGGGGTCGGCGCCAGGGATCCTGATGCGCCCCGTCCCCGGCCCCATCTCTTCGGGGTTCGGTCCCCGTCTGCACCCGATCCTCGGCTACACCCGGATGCACACGGGAGCTGACATGTCAGCCGGGCAGGGAGACCCGATCGTCGCAGGTGCCGACGGCGTGGTGATCCTTGCCGCGTACAACGGTGGCTACGGCAACACGGTGATGATCGACCACGGCGGTGGCATGGTGACGCTGTACGCCCACCAGTCGTCGCTGGCCGTGGTCTATGGCCAGACGGTGGCCACCGGGGACCTCATCGGCTACATCGGCTCAACCGGCCTGTCCACCGGCCCTCATCTCCACTTCGAGGTGCGCATCAACGGTGAACCGGTCGATCCGGCCCAGTACCTGTGAGCCGCCAGGTCGTCGCCACGAACCGCAAGGCGCGCCACGACTACGAGATCATCGACACGTTCGAGGCCGGCATCGTCCTCACCGGCTCCGAAGTCAAGTCGTTGCGCGACAAGCAGCTGACGCTCAAGGACGCCTATGCCGACATCGTGCGAGGCGAGCTGTGGTTGATGAACGCCCACATCGCGCCGTATTCCTACGCCCGCGAAGGCGGTCATGACCCGGAGCGACACCGCAAGCTGCTGGTCCATCGGAGCGAGCTCGAGCGACTCGTCGGCAAGCTGGCAGAGCAGGGGCTCACCTTGATCCCAACCCAGGTGTACTTCAGCGACGGGTTGGCCAAGGTTGAGCTGGCGCTTGCGAAGGGACGGAAGCGCCACGACAAGCGTCGCCAGCTGAGGGACAAGGAAGACCGCCGCGAGATGCGGCGTCTCCGCCGCTAGGCGTCTGCTGCGATCGTCTCGACCTGAGTGAAGATCTGGGCGATGCTCTCTTCCCCGAGGGCGCCCGAGTGGTTGCCGAGCACGGCGCCGTCGGGTCCCACGAACAGCCAGTACGGGACCGATCCGCTGTTGCCCAGTTCGAACGTCAGTCGCTGGGACTCGTCCATGAGCACGGGGAATGGGAACTGCATCTGTTGCAGGTACGGCTCGAGTGGATTGCCACGGGTCTCGTCCATGAACGTGGTGACCGTGACCAGCTCGGTGTTGGGGTACGACGCCTTGTTGGCGGCGTACCACGTGTTGAGCACGTCGAGGTCCTGCTGGCAGTAGGGGCACCAGTGCGCCCACACCATGTACACCCGGGCCTTGCCATCGGCCGGTGTGTATGACACCTCCTGGCCGGAGTAGTACTCGGTGCCCGAGATGTCGGTGATGAACCCGCTGGCCACCTGCGGCTCGTTGCCCTGTGGCTGCTGATCCCCCGCCGTCGAGATGCTGCCGCCACCGGCGCCGGCGGCGAGCGCCAGCTCGAGCTCGTCGATCGAGCCCGACACCTCTCCGACATCGCCGGCCACCGACAACACGTCGGCCCGCATGCTCTGCAGGTCGTCCTGGAGCTCGTCGATGCGGCTCTGCGACCGGTTGAGGCCTACCAGCGACATCACCTGCATCACCACGAGTGCGGCAACGGCTAGAGACCCCAGCAAGATCAGCGCCCCCGGCACCGAGCTTTGCTTCTCCGTGGCGGGCGCGGTCACGACATCTTGCGCCTCTACGGGCGCGACGTCGTGTGTGACGTCTTCTGTGACCTCAGTGGTGTCCTCGGTGTCCATGGTGTGTCCTTATCGGCAGATGGACGCCCAGTATGAACCCGGAACAGGATTAGGGGAAGTCAAGGGAGTTGTCAGTTGTCAGCTGCCGGCTGCCGGCTGCCAGCTGTCAGCCGAACCTTCTCTGGCGACTGGCGACTGGTAGCTGGCGACTCGTCTTGGGACCGTACGCGCCTCAACTACCCTGATGCACTGCACAACCGACATGGGGGTGATCTGGTTTCGACTTCGTGAGTTGAACTGTTGGAAGCGAGCCGAGGTCTCCGGAGCCTCGTTAAACAGCCGGAAACCAACAATGAGTG
>JABDIW010000417.1 GCA_013003515.1 Acidimicrobiia bacterium | reverse complement strand
GGGAGCACCTGTTCGGCTACGTGAAGAACGATTACCAGCGCCCTGACCCGGAGGATGCGATCCAGGTCACGGCCAAGTGGACGTGCGCTCCTGGCGAGACCTCACGGCTCGACGAGCTCAAGTACTGGTGGCAGCGTGTTGGCACCGACGCCTATACGCTCGAAAAGGGTTTGCTCCGGTTCGAGGCGTATCAGGTCGTTGGTGAGGACGCCCTGATCATCCACGAGACATTCGAGAACAGCGACGAGCTCAAGTACCACCTGACCAAGGGCACTGCCGAGAAGTACAAGAAGGACATCGACAAGATCGCGGCTCCCGAGGCGTACTTCTTCCGTGGTCCCGTGTCGTGGACGATCCGCACGTACTCGAAGTTCATGCACCTCCCGGCGACCTACTCGAGTCGAGGCAGCCACTACACCCGGCCTGGTGGCAGCATGAGCGAGGGTGTGACTCCGTAGGAGGTTGCAGCCGTCGCAGGTCCTAATGCAGGTACGGGATCGTGGTCGACGCGTGGGGGAGCACCGCGATCCCCGCGCCGGTCGAAGCAGCTTCGCCAAGCGCAGACTGGAGGTTCGCGGCGGCGGTGAGTAGGAGCCGATCGGTCAGCTCGTCCGGCATGTCGGATACGACCAGCAGCTGAACCTCGACCGTGTCGCGAGCGATCTGGAACGCTTTGTGGGGCCCGATCCGGAAGCCTTCGTTGCGGAACGCCTCGAGTACGGCCTCATGCGACGTGTGGTTCGACACCCACTGCTCATAGGTGGCGCTCCCCGATCCCTCCGGGCAGGCCGCGGTGAGCACGATCGTGCCCCCGGGGCGGACGACCGCTGCCGCCGACGAGATCGCCTTTTGGGCTTGATAGACGTTGATGTCCTTGGGATGACCGCCCGGTGACGTGACAACCACGTCGTACGGCTCGGCGAGGCCCACCTGGCTGTAGCGGCGGGCGAGGGGAGTCCCTGCCTCCATGACCGCCACAGGATCGCCTGCCAGGACCTCCACGATCTCGCGCTCGGAGTTGAGGAGGACATTGAGAGCGAGGTCGATTCCGATCATCCGGCCGATCTCCTCGATGTCCTGACGGGCCGGGTTGGTCTCGTAGGTACCGATGCGGGAGTCGTCATGAGTCATCAAGGTGTGGTTGCCATTGATCGTCCGGGGCCCGGCAAGTCCGATGGCGGCGCTCTTGACTCCGCCGGAGAAACCGGCGAACTGGTGCGGCTCGATCGTGCCAACGACCACTTTCAGGTCCGATTCCATGAATCCCCGGTTGACCGTCACCGGGGATCCTCGTGAGGTCTCACCGAGATCGACGAGGTCTCCGGATCCGGCGTCGTGGGAGACCACCCGATACCGGGCCAGGATTTCCTCAGGGACGATCTCAGCGAACTCCGAGTCCGCCATCGGCTCGTGCAGACCGACAGCGACATAGAAGGTGATGGCCTCGTCGGGGATCCCCGCCTCTGCGAATCGCTCGACCAGCGAGGGCAGCAGCTGATGGTGGGGCACCGGGCGCGTCTTGTCGTTGATCGCGATCGCTACGGAAGTCGCCCCTCGCCACGTGAACCCGCCGAGCGGATCCGACAGGGCCTTCCGGGTCGCCGTGGCCGGATCCCCGGCCGGCTCGACCTGCGGGACTTCGATGACATCGACGACCACG
The DNA here is from genome assembly GCA_013003515.1 of Acidimicrobiia bacterium. GTDB lineage: Bacteria > Actinomycetota > Acidimicrobiia > Spongiisociales > UBA5794 > JABDIW01. The sequence continues at coordinate 10,435 of JABDIW010000417.1, read as the reverse complement.
TCGTCGGATACCTCGGCAACGGCGAACGTCCGCCCATATGGAACACGGATCGTCGTCACGTCCGACCCTCCCCGTTCGTCTCGTCTAGGCGCTGCGGTACAGCTTCGTGATCACGAAGTCATCATGGCGCAACGTCTCGGCACACGTCAGGCGGCCGTTGACGGTCTTCGCCATCATCTCCATCGTCCGATCCGCGGCGCCGTCGAGCGAGTACTCGAAGCGAAGCAGTCCGCTCACGTCGACGTCGATGTGCTCTGTCATCGTCTCGGCAGTCAGCGGATTGGCCGTGATCTTGATCGTCGGCAGCACCGGGTTTCCGACGATGTTGCCCTGGCCTGTGGTGAACAGGTGCAAGACCGCTCCCCCCGCACAACACAACGTCACCATCTCGGCAGCTGCACTCGACGAGTCCATGAAGTACAGGCCGGGTGGTCCGGTGGGCGCTTCACCTTGCTCCAGATAGCCGACGACGGTGCATCGCCCCGCCTTCTCGACATTGCCGAGGGCCTTCTCCTCGATGGTGGTGAGGCCACCGCGGATGTTGCCCTCTGTGGGCTGGGATCCCATCAGGTTGACTCCCTGGGACTTCACGAGTTCCTGATAATCGTCGAATCCCTTCTGGAAGGCGGCAGCGACCTCAGGGCTGGCGCACTGCTCGACGATCTTGTCCTCGGCTCCGGTGACCTCGGTGGTCTCCCCGAAGATCATCGTGCTTCCGAGCGGTTCGAGCCGTTCGAACACTCGGCCCACGGTCGGGTTCGAGGCGAGCCCGCTGGTGGTGTCGGACTCGCCGCACTTCGTCGACACGAGAAGGTCGCTCCACTCGATCGACTCCCGCGACAGTCCTGTGGCGTACTGGACGTACTGCTGAGCGACCCGAGCCGCGTCCGCGATGGTCTGCAGGTCACCGGTCCGTTCGATGCTGAAGGCGGTCACCGGCTTGCCCGTTTCCGCGATCTTCTCCGCCACGTGGTTGCTCCAGTTGGGCTCGATCCCGATGACGATGGCGGCGGCGACGTTGGGGTTCCGGCCGTAGCCGATCAGCGTGTCGAAGGTCAGATCGAGGTCGGCGCCGAACTGAAGGCGCCCGTACGGGTGGGGGATGGCCAGTGTGCCCCGAACCAGGCTCTCCACGCCCGTTGCCGCAGCATTGGAAATGTCGTCGACGGGGATGATCAGCACGTAGTTGCGGATGCCGACCCGTCCGTTGTCGCGGCGATAGCCGGTCAGCTGGATGTCTTCGTAGGTCGTCACGACTGCTCTCCATGGTGTTCGACGATCTGGGAGCGGCCGCTCCAGCGGTTGCTCTGCAGGTTGTGGGTGTGGACGTGGGCTCCGGCGGCGATGTCGGTCGACGTCGACCCGATGGCTCGGCCGTATTCGATGAGGTCGTGCTCGGCGCCCATGTCCCTCATCGCCACCTTGTGGCTGAGCGGCACGTCGTCGACCAGTTCGATCTCGGCGACGGGGTCACCCTCGAGCGTCACCGCCTGGATCACCTCACCGACCGTCAGATCCATCGTTGCCACACCGACGTCGTCGTCGGACTCGTGGAGCAGGATTCCCTTCTTCACCGTGCCTCCAATCGCGCATCACCCCGGCGACGCCGCGGCGCTGATTGGACGATCACACGGAGGACCCCGACCCCCCAGGGGCCGTTGGTCACATCGGAACCGAAGAGCGGCGTGAACCGGGGCGACGGGAGGTCCGCAGTACCATCGAGCCAACCGCTCTGTGAGTTTCCGGAGCACCACGCCGATCGATGGTGGACACGTGACACGACTTCTCGGCGTCGTACCAGCCCGAGCTGGGTCGCGACGTCTCCCCGGTAAGAACACCCGTGAGCTGGGCGGAATCCCCATGATCGGTTGGACGCTCCGTGCCGCAGTTGCGTCGCAGTGCCTCGATGCGCTGGTCGTGTCCACCGACAGTCCGGACATCGCAGCCGTCGCTGAGGCCTTCGGGGTCCCCGTGCCTCGGCTCCGTGGTGAGGGTCTGGCCACCGATGATGCCGCTGTCGCCGACGTCATCGTCGACGCCCTCTCCTGGTTCGAGGATGACTACGACGCGGTTGTCGTGCTGCAGCCCTCGTCACCGTTCCGTCGACCCGAGACGATCCAGTCGGTCATCGAGACGTACGAAAGCGAGCCCGGAGTCTCGGTTGTGACCGTCGGTCCGGTGGAGAAGCCGATTGCCTGGCTTCGTCGGCTCACCGATGCCGGTGAACTCGCCGATCCGGGTTTGTCGGCGCCTGATGGCCTGCGACGGCTCAACGGGTCCATGTACGTGGCGCCAGCCAAACATCTCATCGACACACGCAGTCTCTACACCACGCCGACCCGCGGGTTTGCGATGGACGACCCCATCGAGAGCCTCGACATCGACACGCCTGCGGATTGGTTGCTGGCCGAGCGATGTGCGGATCATCGGGAGGCCCCGTGACCTGTTTCGTCATCGCCGAAATCGGCGTCAACCACAACGGCTCGATCGACCGAGCGAAGGAGATGGTCGCAGTTGCGGCTCGCTGCGGCGCCGATGCCGTCAAGTTCCAGTCCTTCGACGCGTCGAAGCTGGCGAGGGAGGGCACCCCAACCGCCGAGTATCAGCGGGCCAACACAGGGAGCGTTGATCAGCGTGCGATGCTCGAGAGACTGCAACTGTCACACGCCGACCATCTCGAGCTCAAGGTCGCCTGTGACTCGGCCGGAGTGGAGTTCATGTCGTCGCCGTTCGACGAGGACGCTGCCTCGATGCTCGTCGATCTCGGCGTTGCACGGCTCAAGATCCCGTCCGGGGAGTTGACCAATCTTCCGTTCCTGGCGCACCTCGCCTCCTTCGATGTCCCCATGATCATGTCGACCGGCATGGCCGATCTCGGGGAGGTCGCTGAGGCCGTTGCGACCATCGAAGCGGCCAGGGCGGCTCACTCCCTCCCTGATCCCGTGTCGGATCTGCTCACCTTGCTCCACTGCACGTCGAATTACCCGGCGGCCCCCGAGGACGTCAATTTGCGGGCGATGACAACTCTGTCCTCCGAATTCGCTCTACCAGTCGGCTATTCCGACCACACCGCAGGGATCGCAGTCGCACCGGCGGCGGTGGCGCTGGGTGCGTCCGTCATCGAAAAGCACTTCACGCTGGATCGAAACCTCGAGGGGCCGGATCATCGTGCCTCGCTTGAGCCACAAGGGCTCGAAGACATGATCTCGCAAATTCGCGAGGTCGAGGCTGCGATGGGCGATGGCGTGAAGACTCCGCGGCCCGGAGAGCTGGCCGTGCGCGACCTTGTCCGCAAGTCGGTGACCACGACCAGAGACGTCGCCGAAGGCGCGGTGATCGGGCGTGACGATCTGGCGCTGTTGCGGCCAGGCACGGGGATCCCTCCGAAGGAGCTCGCAGACGTCGTCGGAAAGAGAGCGACCCGATTCCTCGCCGCGGGCACCACGATCACCTGGGATGACCTGTCCCCGTGACCCGCCACATCACCTACGTGACCGGCACCCGCGCCGACTTCGGGCTGATGCGGTCGACTCTCGAGCTCATGGCGGAGGACAGCAGATTGTCCGTGGACATCGTCGTCACCGGGATGCACCTCGATCCCGCCTTCGGGAGAACGGTCGACGAAGTGCTCGAGTCCGGGCTGGCAGTTGCCGGGGAGGTACCGGTCGACTTGGGAGCCGGCGGTGCCGGCATGGCCAACGCCATCGGCCAGGAGCTGATGGGCATCACCGACGTCTTGGGACGCAACCGGCCGGATGTGGTGATGGTGCTCGGAGACCGTGGTGAGATGATGGCCGCCGCCCTGGCTGCGGTACACCTCAACATGCCCGTGGTCCATCTTCACGGCGGGGAGCGATCGGGCACGGTCGACGAGTCGGTGCGTCATGCGATCACCAAGCTCGCCCACTTCCACTTCACTGCCACGGCAGGTGCCCGGGACCGGGTCGTCGCGATGGGGGAGGACCCCTCGCGAGTGTTTGTCACTGGAGCGCCTGGTCTCGATGGCTTGGACAAGCTCGTGGTCAGGGATCGCAGCCAACTTGCCGCCGATCGCGAGCTGGATGAGGACCGGTCGATCGCCCTGGTGCTCTATCACCCCGTGGTCCAGCAGCAGCTCGACTTGGCTCGCCAAGCCCAAGCCGTCATCGAGGGGACTCTGGCTGCGGGAGCCCAGGTCGTGTGGTTCACGCCGAACGCCGATGCCGGCCATGATCAGATCCAGAACGTTGTCGACCGCTACAGCTCGAATCCGGACGTCCGCTCGGTCGTGCACATGGCGAGGACCGAGTTCGTCTCATGGATGGCTGCAGCAGACGTCATGGTGGGGAACTCGAGCAGCGGCATCATCGAGGCGGCCGGCCTCGGTCTTCCTGTGGTCAACGTCGGCGACCGTCAACGGCTGCGTGAGCGGAGCGCCAACGTCACGGATGTTCCGACCGATCAGGCCGCCGTCACCCAGGCTGTCTCCGATGCCCTGGACGCGGGCCGTGGAGATTGGGAGAACGTCTACGGTACGGCAGGAGCCGGCCGGACCATTGCGGACCTGCTGGCGACGGTGACGCTCGGGCCCGACGTGCTCGAGAAGTCGAACACCTACTGAGAAGCGACGCACGTGACTCCCGACGAGACCACCCCTGACATCGCACAGCTCCAGATCTCTGCCGACGCCACACTTCGGCAGGCTCTCGAACAGCTGGGTACAACGGCACGCGGCATCCTGCTTCTGGTCGGATCCGACGGAACCCTGCTCCGGACCATCACAGACGGCGACCTGAGGCGTCTTCTTCTCGATGGTGCCGATCTCGACGACACCATTGCGGCTCTACCGGACCAAGCTCCGGTGACCCTTGCGGTCGGATGGACCGCTCGATCCGCTCTCGCTCTCATGAACGAGAGGTCGATTCATCAATTGCCCGTGGTCGACGATGCCAACCGTCCCGTGGAGCTGGTTCTCCGGTCCGACATCGACACACCCATCCTCCTGTCGACACCGCACATGAGCGATCTCGAACAGGACTTCGTTGCCGAGGCATTCGAGACGAACTGGGTGGCTCCGTTGGGTCCGAATGTCGATGCGTTCGAGGTCGAGATGGCCGAATACCTGGGCGCCGGTGCGGCCGCAGCGTTGTCGTCTGGCACGGCCGCCATTCACCTCGGGCTCCGCCTCCTCGGCGTCGAGAGCGGCGATACAGTGTTCTGCTCGGACCTGACGTTTGTCGCCTCTGTCAACCCGGTCAGGTACCAAGGAGCCGAGCCCGTCTTCATCGATTCTGAGCCTGAATCGTGGAACATGTCGCCGAGCGCACTCGCCGAGGCTCTGGACGATGCCAAGGCGCGGGGAACCCTGCCGAAGGCGGTGATCGTTGTCGACCTGTACGGCCAGAGCGCCGACTTCGATCCGATAGCGGAGATCTCTGAAACCCATGGTGTTCCCATCCTCGAAGACGCGGCCGAGTCGCTCGGGGCCACGTACAAGGGCCGTGCTTCGGGAACGTTCGGGCGCGTCGGGGCCCTGTCGTTCAACGGCAACAAGATCATCACGTCATCGGGTGGCGGCATGTTGGTAGCCGACGACGAGGCCCTCATGGAGCGGGCCAGGCACCTCGCCACCCAGGCGCGGGCGCCTGCTCCCCACTACGAGCACACCGAGATCGGATACAACTACCGGATGAGCAACGTCCTCGCCGGCGTGGGGCGCGGTCAGCTGCGGGTTCTCGACGAGCGGGTGGACGCCCGCCGCGACGTCTTTGCCAGGTACGAGAAGGGTCTCGGCGACATCGAAGGCGTGGCCTTCATGCCGGAGGCCGAGTACGGCCGCTCCAATCGCTGGCTCTCGGTGATGACGCTCGACCCGTCGGCCACCCCGCTCACACCGAGCCGGCTCATTGCCTCGCTGTCCGAAGACCAGATCGAGGCGCGACACGTGTGGAAGCCGATGCACATGCAACCGTTGTACGCCGACCGTCCTCTCTTCACGCACGACTCTTCCGGGGCGTTCTCGGCGAGAGCGTTCGCCCAGGGCGTGTGTCTGCCAAGCGGCTCGAACATGACAGTCGGCCAACAGGACCGGGTCATCACAGCGATCCATCGAGCGTTCGAGCGGTGCTGAAGTCCCTGCTGGGCGGTTCGTCGCTCTATCTCGTCGCCAACGTCACGAACGCGGCCATCCCATTCCTTCTCCTCCCCATTCTCACCCGGGAGCTCACCACCGCCGAGTACGGGATCTATGCGATGTACCAGGTGCTCGTGTGGCTGGCGACGCCCCTGGTGGGCATCAGCACCCACAGTGCCGTGGCCCGGCGGTACATCGATCGTGACGAGATGGACTTTCCCCGCTTCGTGGGCTCTGTGTTCGTCATCGCCGCGGTGTCGCTGGCGGTGGTGATGGCCGGCGTCATCGTCTTCGGCGACGCCATCTTCAAGGTGACCGACTTCCCGGGCCGATGGCTACCAGCCGTCGTCGGTGTCGCCGCGTTCCAGTTCAGCCTGCTTGTCCTGCTGAGCATCTGGCGCATGCAGAACCGACCCGCCATCTATGGAGTCACGCTGGTGGCACGGACCGCGCTGTACTTCGGTCTGAGCATCGTGTTCGTCGTTGCCCTCGCCTGGGGATGGCAAGGCGTAGTCGTCGGCCAGCTCATCGCCTTTGCGACGTTTGCCGTGGTTGCGTTCGTCGTTCTGGTGCGGGCCGGCCTGTTGGTGCCCAGCTTCTCGTGGCCCGACGCAAAGACAGCGATCGCCTTCGGGGCCCCGCTGATCCCCCACGCCGTTGCCTCATGGGTCCTGTTCGCCACCGATCGGCTGTTCATCACCAACATGATTGGAACGGCCGAGCTGGGGATCTATGCGGCGGGGTACCAGATCGCAAACGTCGTTGGCGTGCTGCAGAACTCGTTCAACCAGGCGTGGGTGCCGTGGTTCTACGCCAGACTTCGGGAGGGCGACTCCGATGTCGACAGGTCCGTCGTGCGCATCACCTACGCCTACTTCGTGGCCCTGCTCGCAGTGGTGGGCGTGGTCACGCTTCTGGCCCCGGTTGTCGTCCCCTGGATCGTCGGCCCCGACTTCGCCGGAGCCGAGCAGTTCGTGGGGTGGATCGCTCTCGGCTTCGGCTTCAACGGCATGTACAAGATGGCGTCGAACTACTTCTTCTACGTCGAGCGGACCGTATTCCTCGGTGCGTCCACGGTGCTTGCCGCGATCCTGAACGTCTTCCTGAACTGGGCCCTCATACGAGCCAACGGTTCGCTCGGCGCCGCCCAGGCGACTGCAGCCTCGTTGTTCGTGTCCTTCCTGATCGTGTGGGCGGTCGCGGCGCGCATCCACCGGATGCCCTGGCGAGCAGCTCTACTCCGGTCTACCGAGAAGGTCGGATGATGAGTCTCCTCAGACGGCTTCTAAAGCGCATGCGAGCGGTGTCCGACTTCGACGCCGACCGTGACCGGGCATGCGCCGTGGTCGACCGCCTCGCTGCTCGGCATCTGTCGGCGTTCATGGCGACTCCGTTGGAGCCATTCGCCAGGGTCAACGCCCAGTTTCGAGCTGTGACCGGCCGTCGTTCTCGTTCTGTGCGGTTGGCCAGGGCACTTGCCGGCATCCCCCTGGTTCTGGCGGTCGTGGTCAGGGCTGCGTTCCCCAAACCGCCCCGTCAGCCCGAGCCTTGCTACGGCGTGACGAGCCAGGAGGCGCCGGAGTATGAGATCCCGGCAGACGTCAGTGCCCGCGGCGTCATCGTCCACTGTGCCGATCGTCGAGGCCTTGGCTTCGCCGAAGCCCTGGGCGTTGTCGCCAGCCTGGTTCGCGTGCGCTGCTGGAACCCGGAGGTCCATGCAAAGGCCCTGATCTCTGTCGACAGGGCGCTCGGTGCCATGCGGACCCGCCCGGCCGAGGCGTACGTCTCGTGGTTCGAGTGGGACTACACGAGCTCCGTCGTGTCTGAGTTCGCTGCGAGAGAGGGCTGTCGCGCGATCAACATCATGCATGGCGACAAGTTCTACAGCCCCAGCGACTCGTTCTTCGCGTTCGATGAGTACTGGGTCTGGGATCCCGCATATGGGGAGATCGCACAGCGCCTCCACGCTCGGCTCGGTGCGATCGAGGTGTACACCCCTCATCGGCTCCAGGCTCCTGCCGAGTCCCGGCTGAGGGATGTCGAGGTCGGGGTGTTGTGGCCGGCGTATCCGCTTTCGGAAACGGAACAGGCCGCCTTCGGTGAGGCAGTCGAGGAACTGATGTCCGTCTTCATGGTGCGGATCCGCCCGCACCCGCGGCGACACCCCAACGCGGCTCTGGAGCCCCTGCGTAGGCGACTCGTCGAGATGACCTCGGACAGCGGAGCGGAGACAGGGCTCGAGTTCGTGGACCGGTGCCAGGCCGTTGTCGGGTACCTCTCGACATCGCTTCTGGAGGCCGCGGCACGGGGGGCTCTCACGGCGTGTGTTGCCGATGGGCGCTTTGAGCAAGTCGTCTCCTACCACCCGGTGTTCGGCGGGTCCGTGCCTGGCGTGCTCGCCGCAGATATCGTGAGCTGGCTGGCGTCGAGGTTGGGTGAGTCATGACGATTGCCTTTGCTGCATCCGTTCTTGCTGCCCTGATCTTCGGCGTGGTCTTCGTGAGGTATGGCGAGCACCGTCGGTCGCTGGCCGTTCTCGGGATTGTGTTGCCGGTGATCTTCCTGGGTCCGTCGGCCTACTACGCGTTCGATGGCACGGCGTACCGGGTGTTCACGTCTGACGCGCTCGACGCGTATCGATGGGTCTCCTGTGCCGTATTCCTCATCGCGACTCTCGCCTTCGTCTTCCGAAACAGAGTTGTCGAGAGTCGCCTGCCCGATCGGGAGGTCAATGACCCGAGTGGCGACAGCCCCACCGTTCGGGCGTACCTGGCCTTCGTTGCCCTTGCGGTCGTTGTCTACGTGCTCGTCTTCCTGCCCCGGTGGCCGGTCGTCAACCTGATCACCGACGGCGAGCTGATCCGCCGCCCCGACTCATCGGGCTCCATCCCCTTCTTCTTCACTGCCTCGGCTTTGACGCACGTCGTGTTGCCGTCCGCCTACCTCCTGTTCCGGGAGAAGCTGTCGACCTGGGCGCATCTCGCAGCTCTGGCCGGCGTGGCGACACTCCTTGCCCTGCCCGGGCACACCGGCATCGTCGCCTTCTTCTTCATCTTCATCTGGGTGTACGTGTTCGACGCCAAATTCGATCGCCGCCTCGTGGCCATCGTTGCGGTCTTGCTGCTGGCGTTTGCCATCAGCAAGGGTTCGGCGAGCCTCGAGATCGCCACCTGGGCATCGTTGGCGGCGTCGGCCGTCCGTCGATTCTTCGTCACCCAGGGTGCCGGGATGATCGTGAGGATCTCGATGGTGTCATCGGGCTTTGCGTTCGGCAGCGAGCCGATCAAGAACAGCGTCTTCGAGGTGATCTACGGCCGAGCGGATGGTTCGGCGCCCACCCATTTCATCGGTGATCTCATTGTGCGCTGGGGGTACGGAGCGGCCATTGCCAGCTTCGTCGTCTTCATGGCCATCGTGGTCGTCCTGGGAACAATCGTCGACAAGTGGTACCGAGGGAATCTGTTCCTGACCTGGCATCTCTACGTCGTTCTGTACTTCTTCGCCATGTCGGAGATCGGGACGGCCAACCTGCTGAGGCTGCTGGTCGTCGTCGTGAACCTGACTCTGGTGATGTTCGTGCTCCCGCGCCTCCACCTCGAGCGTGTCCGCGGCTTCCGATGGCTGAACCGCCTTGCCGAGCCGGCACCGGGGTAGGTCGAGTCTCGAGGGAGCCTTCTTTGGGCTATTGAGAGCAGCAGTTCGTCACGGGCCGCAGGCAGCCAACGGAACTGCCGACGGACTCGCCGAAGGCGAGTACGCGTGGGCCCGGCAGGACTCGAACCTAGATGTGGTGCCGGAGCGGAGCGGAGGCTCGTTCGAGGGAGGATTCGAGGCCGGGTAGGTCTCGAATGTGAGTGAGCCTTCTGGGGTCCGTTGGGAGAGCAGCAGTTCTCCAAACGCCGAAGGCTGCCTTGAGAACTGCCGACGGACTCGCCGAAGGCGAGTACGCGTGGGCCCGGCAGGACTCGAACCTGCGGCCAAGGGATTATGAGTCCCCTGCTCTAACCAACTGAGCTACGGGCCCGTTCGATGTGAGTGTACGGCGATCGCAGCAGGGGACTCATCCGTCCCCTTTCGGGCATCTTCGAGCCTCGCTCCGGGTGGGAGTTCGGGGTGGGTAGCTCGTTCGAAGATGCCCGATCTAACCAACTGAGCTACGGGCCCGATGTGGGGAGTGTACGAGCAGGGGACTCATCCGTCCCCTTTCGGGCATCTTCGAGCCTCGCCCTGGGTGGGAGTTCGGGGTGGGTAGCTCGTTCGAAGATGCCCGATCTAACCAACTGAGCTACGGGCCCGATGTTGGGAGTGTACGAGCAGGGGACT
>JABDIW010000415.1 GCA_013003515.1 Acidimicrobiia bacterium | reverse complement strand
CAAGCTCTTTGCGCTTGGCGACCTCGCCGATCGATTCCCCAGGCTGGGCGACTTCCTTGGCCTGGCGGCGGCCTACGACACCACCCGCACGTTCTGGAACCCATTCATGGATCGGCTGGCCGGGTCCCGCGAGGTCGGGACTAGGTAGCGGCTGAAGGCGCAACCCGGATCGAACCAGTGACCTAATGTGATGAACGAGCGGAATCCCCGACAGAGAGTAGGTGGCAGCATTCGGTTGGCCGCAGGAGTCCCCATCATGCTCCGCCGGCCTGCCGGCTACACCGAAGGTTGCGAAGCTCGGGAGACCCGCCGGACGAAAACTCGCGCCGCCGCCATCGGGACCGGGCCGTGAGCACCGATAGCGGCTTGCGCCGACGGCTCCCGGCCGGGATCGTGGATGCCGGATTCGCCTCGCTGGCCACGTTCGCGGTTGGCCTGGCAGCGGTCACGTGGTTCGACGATGTCAGCCGGGGCGTCTATGCCGTGTTCTTCACCGCCTTCGTAGCCGCCAGCTTGCTGTCGACCGAGCTCATCTACACCCCTGCGCAAGTCAAAACGGTCTCGTTCCCTACGTCCGAACGGCTGTCGCTGGTTCCACAGACCCTCCGGCTCGGAATCGGCCCCACGTCGCTGGGAACGTTGGCCGTGGGAGGTGCTGTGGCGGCCACCTGGAGCTACGCCTCAACCGACGTGCTCGTTCCACTCGCCGTTACCACGGCGATCTCTCTCGTGTTGTCTCCCATGCAAGACCATGTGCGACGAATGCTCCATATCGGAGCTCAGAATTGGAAGGCCTCCTGGATTTCCGTTGTCCAATTCTTCGTTGCGATATCGGGGGTCGCCGTCGGGTATCTGGCCGACGTCCCCATCGGCTGGATTCCCTTCGGCGCCCTGGCCATCGCCAATGCCGTTTCTCTCACCGTGGGAGTCATCGTGGCGAGGGTGAGCATTCAGGACAAGGCGGACGCGATCATGCGCTTCCGGGAGCTGGCTACCAGGGGCAAGTGGTTCGTGCTCGCAGCCACTGCCCGGTCGATTGCCTCGTTTGTGGTCGTAACCGTGATCGCATGGGTGGTCAGCCCGGAGGACCTCGGCTACGCCGAATCTGCGCGGGTGGTGGCCCAACCCGTCCTGGTGCTGGCTGCCGGGTTGTCGGCCGTGCTGGGCCCGCGGTCGATGCGTGCGGCGATGGATCGCGACAGGGCCACCGCCCGGCGAACGAGCCGGCTCTACCTCGGATTGATGGGACTCGGGGGGCTCACGTACACACTGATCGTGGCCTGGGACGTGCCCATCAACCCCATGGCGCACATCGTGCCGTCCGCCTACGTGCTACCGGGCCTGGTCGCACTGACCATCGCCGCCAACGTGATCGCGTCCGCTCCGTTTCTCCGCAGCAACGAACTGGCCGGAGCCCACCGGGAGCGGACACTGGCCGGGATCGCATGGCTCTCCTCCACGGTATCTGTCGTGGGCGGCCTGACCGCCTGGCTCACCGGCGCATATGCTCGACCCGTCAGCGTCCTCGGAGACGGCGCCTCCCGGTATGCGGCCCAATCGCACGTCCTCGGAACGATCTATGCGACGAAGACCTCTCGAGCTACCACCGGTCCGACCTCAGGAACCGAACCGACCAATACCGCCTGAGAGCGGCGGCGAGTCAATTCTGCTCAGGGGCCGGCCCCCCACCGGCAGCGTGCAGGTAGTCCTCGATGACGGTCACCGCTACGGCGTCCTCGAGGTATGCGTCGAAGACCCGGCCCATTTCCCGGACCCGGTCATGCATTGCCTCGTCTGCGAGCACCCTCGCAATGTGTCCCTCCAGGCGCTCGGGATTCTTCGTGTCCCACCGGGTGCCGACACCGAGGCCGTGATACTCGATGCGGGTGGCGCAGCCGTCCTGATCGCGCAGCGACGGCGAATACACCACCATGGGCACCCCGGAGGAGATGCACTCGTTGATCGACGTGATCCCCCCGTGGTTGATGGCGCAGTCGGCGAGTTCGAGCACCTCGAGCTGGGGGGCCCAGTCCAGTAGCAGCACGTTGCCGGGAACGGACCCCAGGTCGGCCACCGTTGCCTGGCCGCCGAGCCCAAGGACCAGGTCCCAATCGGGGCGTCGCTCAAAGGTCGCCAGCACCATCCTGAGGAAGTCCGGATCAGACCAGTAGGAGCCAAGCGAGCAATAGACGAGCGGCCGCCCCCCATCAGTGGCCAACCGGGCCGCCCGATAGGCCTCCCAGCGACGCCGGCTTTCGGACTGGAGCCGGGCTTCGGTCCGGTGGCGGTTCACCATCGGTCCCACATACCGGATGTTCGGATGAGGGGTATGGGGAAACTCCAGCTCGTAGGCGTTGAGACATAGAACGGGGAGGCGCGTGTACATGAACGGACGAAGCCACTCGTTCCGATCGGTGTTCTCCTTGAGCGAGTAGCCGCGAGCTCTGGCCACCTGCTTCAGATCGGCGTAGTGATTCGTCCCGTAGGTGACCGGACGAAGCACGTCCCCGACACCCCCCTTGCCGGCTTTGTGCCGCATCCTTGCTGCCCAGGCTGCCATCCGCACACCCAGCCAGGCACCTCGGAAACGAGCGTTGCCCGATGCCTGGCCATGCGATGGGGACGCCCAGGAGTTGAGCGGAGGAAGACCCGGCAAACGAAAGACCGACAGCCAGTTCATGACGAGCATCGTGGGGATCTGGAGGTGGGCAGTGACGATGGTTGCGTAATGCATCTCGATGTCGATGAGCAGCAGGTCGGGTTCCAGAGCCGCCACAGCCCGCTCGAAATCGGTAGCGGTGATCGAGCGGCGCCTGGCCTGTCGCATCGCCCGCAGTCGGGCGAGCGGGCTTCCGCCGCTCCGCGCCTGAGTCCGAATGGATTCGTCCGACGCAAGCTGGACGAAGGCGAGGCCATGAGCATCGACTTCCCTGGAAATGTCCGCATGACTCACGAACGTCACCCGGTGACCGTGAGCGGCCAGCCGGCGGCTCAGCTCCAGGGCGGCATTGAGTGGACTGATCAGGCCGTGCGCGACAAAGGCAATATGTGCCACGGCAACGGGTCAATCGGTCCCGGAATCGCCGGCCACCGGGAGGAGCCGACCGCGATCTCGCTCGACATAGAGGGCTCCAACGGCGAGTGCAGCCAGGATGGCGACGAACACCAGCGACCGGGGCCACAGGATGACCCGGTCGACCAACCCATCGACGTTGAGATTGATGCCGAGGGCCCGGTCGAGTGCCCAGCCCATGGCAACAACCGCCAGCACTCCCGATGCGATGTACATCGTGGAGAGATAGAAGCGGGTGCGGCGGAGCAGGAAGAGGCTCGGGAATACGAGCAGAATGACCACGGCCTGGCCGAGTTCAATGCCGATGTTGAAGCCGAGCAATGAGATGAGCCGGCGTGTCTGAGTGAGCCCGAGGTCGCTGAGCAACCCGGCAAACCCGAGGCCGTGAAATAGACCGAACCCAAAGGCGATGAGCCACTCCCGGTTCACGAACACCGGTCGCATGTTGTGGAGTGCCGCCAGGGCGATGGACACCGCGATGACCGTTTCAACGAGCGCACCGGGCAGGTTGATGATCCCGAGCCCGCCGAGAGTGAGCGTGATCGTGTGGGCAATTGTGAACATCGTCACGATCTTCAAGACTCGCCACAGGCTCGAACCGAAGCTCGGCGCCGCTTGCCACCCTTCCGGACGGGAGAACACGAGAACGCTCGGAAGAACGAGGGCGAGAATGAAGAGGATGTGGTCGGTGCCGATCCGAATATGCTCGACCCCGAGGTCGACGACACCGCCGACCCCCTTCCAGAACGACGTGTCCCCTAGGTCGACCGACGCGGTCGTACTGCCCGGCGCAAACCGAAGCAGCTCGCTCGCCTCGTTGTTGAACGTTCCCGATCCCCAGTCGGTCCCGATGATGAGGAGGCCGCTCCGCTCGGACTTGGCGTGGAAGATCCCATCGTAGGAAGCGGTGAACTCGCGCGGCACAGAGTCAAACACACGATCGACGGTGAAGTCGATGATCAAATAGGAGCCGGCTGCCCCGATCTCGAGCACGGAGAATCCATCGAACACTAGAGGCCACTCACCGGACGCATCCTCCAGACCCAGGTGCTCGGCGGCGTAGCCATGCAGAAGCTGCCGATTGGCCTCAGCGTATGCAATGGCGGCCTCTTCCTCCAACGGCAGGTCGAGGGAGAGAACTTCGTTCAGATCACCGATGGGGTACTCGACCCGGCCTTCGACGGTGTCGTCGTAGATGTCGAGGTACACGTAGCTCTCTTCGCCACTGTGCGCGAGCGCGGCAGATGGCAGGGCGACCAGAAAGACCAGAATCGCCGCGCTCACTCCTACAAACCGTCTAACTACCGCGCCCTTGCCCATTGCCGACTACCTCCACTCCGCTTGCAGTAAATCAACGTAGTCCAGATTGTGACGCTACGCGGTTGGTCCGGTCACCTCCGACTGCGGAAGGATCAGCCAGCTGAGGACGAGATCGCCCCGCCAGCGGCATCCGACGTGGAAGTGTCGGCCCGCCGGATACTCGGAGTCGAGATCAGAGACCAGGCGCGCTCGGAAGCCGCCGGGAGCGGGCACCAGCGAAGCAGCTTCAAAGCCGAAGAATCTCTCCACCCGTGGATAGAACGCTTTGAAGATGCTCTCCTTGGCGGAGAAGAGGGCGAGTACGAGCTCGTCATGTCGTTCGCGGGGAGAAGCCTGGATCCAGTCCCACTCCTCAGAGCGTGGAACCTGCTCGGCGAGTTCGGGAGCCGGCCGGCGCTCCTCGATGTCGATACCGACCCCATCTGTGTGGTCCGACGGTGCCACAAGAGCCACCGCGTTCGTGCCGGCGTGGGAGATCGAACCGGCAATGCCGGGCGGCCAGAGGGGCTCGCGGGCGGTCCCGGACAGGATCGGGCCGTCGTCCCGCCCCAATTGGCGAAGCGCTCGATGTGCCGCAAGCCGTCCCAACCGGAACCCCAGCACCCGGCTCGGAACGGCCCGCTCGTGGAGGGTCGCCAGCTCGATGTCCTCGAATCCATAGCCCAGTGCATCCACGGAACTGCTACCGGCGAAGGCGGCAAAGGGTGGAAGGTTGTCGGGAGTTGGGGCCGGAATGCTCACCACAATACTTTCACTCTAAGTGCTGTAGACGAACGCATTCAGTGATACTCTGAGGCGAGGCAAGCAAGCCATCACACCGAGCGGATCCTGCACGGACTTAGCGGCGTGAGTACGGCTATACATGTGCCTGCGCGGGAAGCCGGTATCCCGCGCCGGCGATACGGCAGGTAGGGAGTAAGACCAATGGTGGAACTCGATCGCAGTTCTTTCAGGACGACCATCGTGGCGCGCGACCACATCGCTCGCATCGTTGAGGCCGTAGGCCTCGACCTTCTCATGGATGAGATGATCGCGCATCTCACCGTCGCCATCGAGGACTTCGACGCTTCCCGCACCCATGTGCGAACCCGCGACGGATTCCACTACCGCGAACCCGACGTTGGCTTGCTCGAGTGGATGCCGGTCATGCACACTGCCCAGTCGACGACCATCAAGGTGGTCGGCTACCACCCATCGAATCCAACCAAGCGGTCGCTCCCGACGATTCTGTCGACAATCAGCGTGTTCGACACTGCCACCGGACATATGACCGGCCTCGCCGATGGGACATTCCTGACGGCGCTTCGCACCGGAGCCGCCTCGGCGATTGCCAGCCGCGTGTTCGCCCGCCCGTCGTCTTCGGTCATCGGCCTCCTCGGGTGTGGTGCGCAATCGGTAACGCAACTACACGCGCTCCTCAGGACGTTTCCTATTGAGCAGGTCCTCGTCGCCGATGCCGACGACCACAACGTCGACACATTCGCTGCTCGTGCCGCCGAGATCCTGCCGCCATCGGTCGAGGTCAAGCCGGCCCCGGTTGAGCTGATGCTGGAAACGAGCGACATCGTCTGCACATCGACGTCGATTGGAATCGGCGAGGGCCCGCTCTTCGCCGACCTCGAGACCAGGCCGTGGCTGCACATCAATGCCGTCGGGTCGGACTTCCCCGGCAAGGTCGAATTGCCGGTGGCTCTGCTGCGCCGCAGCCTCGTCGTTCCCGATGTCCCGGAACAGGCCATCAAGGAGGGGGAATGCCAGCAGCTCGCGGCCGATGAGATCGGTCCACCTCTGGCGGACGTTGTTGCCGATCCCGAGCGCTTCTACCCGGCCCGGGAGGAGTTGACGGTGTTTGACTCCACCGGCTGGGCGCTCGGTGACCAGGTGGCCATGCAGTTGCTCCTGAGCCACGCCGCCAGACTCAAGGTCGGGATTGAGATGAACCTCGAAGACATCGGCGAGGACCCGCTCGATCCGTACCACCTCGGACGCGAAGTGCGCGACCATCCATCCGATAGGAGACGGTGATGGAATTCGGGCTCACGAGCGAGCAGGAGGCGCTCCGCACCAGCACCGTTGACTTCGCCCAATCGCTGAAGACGATGGATCTCGTCCACCGCGACGCAGCCCAGGTATTCGACCGCGAGCTGTGGCAGCAAACGGCCGGGTTCGGGCTGCTCGGGCCGTTTGTCTCGCCCGACTATGGCGGCCGGGGGCTCGATCTCGTCTCGTCGGTCATCATGCTCGAAGCACTCGGCTACGGCTGCGCCGACAACGGCCACACGCTGGCGGTCAACGCGCAGCTCTGGGCCGTACATGCGCCGCTGGTCCGGTTCGGCTCCGACGAGCAAAAGCAGCGCTACCTTCCCGGACTCGTTGCGGGTACGCTCCTCGGCGCGGACGGCATCACCGAAATCGACGCCGGGTCGGATGCGTACAGCATGAAGACCATCGCCGAGGAGACGACCGGCGGATACCGCATCACCGGTCACAAGTCCTATATAACGATGGCCCCGATGGCCGACTTCGTCATCGTCTTCGCCACAACCGATCCGTCTCTCGGCCGCTGGGGAATCGACGCCTTTCTCGTCGATACCGACAGTCCCGGCCTGGTGCTCGGCGAGAATCGGGCGAAGATGGGCCTGCGAACGGTCCCGTTCGGCGACATCGTGCTCGAGGACGTGTTCGTCACCGAGGATGCCCGCCTCGGTCCGAAAGGGGCCGGTGCCAGCATTTTCAACCACGTGATGAACTATGAGCGTGGCTTCATCTTCGCCAGCCACGTCGGGGCCATGCAACGCCAGTTGGAAGCGGCCATCTCGTACGCATCGACCCGGGAGCAATTCGGCGAGCCGATCGCTTCCTTCCAATCGGTATCGAACCGCATCGTCGACATGCAAATGCGGCTGGAGACCTCACGGTTGCTGCTCTATCGAGCCGCCTGGCTCATGGACACGGGCCAGGACGCCCAGATGGCGGCCGCACTCGCCAAGCTTCAGATCAGCGAGGCGTTCGTCACGTCCAGCATCGATTCGATCCGCACCCACGGTGGCATCGGATATCTCACCGAGGCAGGCGTCGAGCGGGACCTGCGCGACGCCATCGGCGGCGTCCTGTACGGGGGCACCTCGGACATCCAGCGTCGCTCTATTGCCCACATCCTCGGCCTGTGAGGGAGACAGAGTGAGCAACCGGTCCCACGCCTACCTGCTCCCCCACTTGATCGAACAGGCTGCCGACGCCAGTCCGGATGCGGACGGTCTCCGGTTTCGCGACGGAGCGCTGACGTACTCGGAGCTGTACGGTCGAGCCTGCGCCCTGGCCAACGGGTTGCTCGAGGACGGGATGCAACCGGGCGACCGGGTCGGCATCTTGCTCCGCAAGGGTCTGGAGAGCGCCGTCGCCCTCTACGGCGTCATGATGGCCGGTGGCGTCTACGTACCGCTCGATCCGTTCGCGCCGGCCGCTCGGATCGAGTTCGTGCTTCGCGATTGCGGCATACAGCGTCTCGTGGCCGGCGAACAGACGATCGGGACGCTGCTCACCCTCGCCGAGACCGGTCTCGAGCTGCAAACGGTGTTCGGGGTCCCCGACGAGGGCGTATTGCCGTACCGGATGGTGCCGTGGTCGACCGTGGAACCCCTCGCCCGGACGGCTCCCGTCATCGCCACCACCGAGCAGGACCTCTGCTACATCCTCTACACGAGCGGTTCGACTGGATCGCCCAAGGGGATCATGCATACCCACCGGAGCGCTCTCAGTTGGGCAGAGGTGGCGGCCTCCGCCTACGAGCTCGGACCGAACGATGTGGTGAGCAACTATGCGCCGCTCCACTTCGACCTCTCCACCCTCGACTACTTTGCCGGAGCGAGAGCCGGCGCTACCACCACCATCATTCCCGAAGAGGTGACCAGGTTCCCGGCCAGCCTGGCCGCCTTCATCGCCGATGAACGACTCACCGTTTTCTACACGGTCCCGATGGCGCTCATTCATCTTGCTCAGCCCGAGCTCCTCGCAGGCCGGGATCTCGATCGGCTCCGGTTAGTCCTGTTCGGCGGCGAACCCATGCCGATCAAGCACCTGCGACGCATCATGCAGCTCATCCCCACCGCACGGTTCGTCAACGTCTACGGCCCGACCGAGACCAACGGCGTCACGCACTACCCGGTCGAAGCGGTTCCCTCTGTTGACGACGAGGCACTGCCGATCGGCCGGCCGTATCCGAACGTCGATGCGCTCGTCGTCGATGCCGGTTTTGAGCCCGTACCGAATGGAGAGCCGGGCGAACTCGTCGTGCGTACGCCCACCATGATGCGGGGCTACTGGGGTCGGGATGATCTCAACGATCGCGCCTTCCACACCCGCACGCCGTTCGGGGGCCTGCCCGATGTCTATCACCGCACCGGCGACCTCGCAGCCATGCAACCCGACGGCACGGTGCGGTTCCTGGGACGCAAAGACCGCCAGATCAAGTCGCGCGGCAACCGGGTGGAACTCGACGAGGTCGAGGCCGTGCTCGTCAACCACCCGCTGGTGCGCGAGGCCGCCGTCTATGCAATGTCGAACGAGGAGGGCCTGCTGGAGATTCGTGCCGAGGCGATCCCGGTGCAGCCCGGCGTCGAGTCCGGCGAACTCATACGGCACCTCCGATCCGCCCTGCCTTCCTATGCGGTACCGGCGCGGATCGTGCTCCGGGATTCATTCCCGCGGACCTCGACCGGCAAGATCGATCGACTGGCGATGGAAGCCGAAGCGCTCGCCACGGGAGTGAATCGATGAGCGTGGAGATGATTCAGGCTGGACTGCTCAAGTTCGTGAACGACGAGATCCTCGGTGGGGGTACGGTCGGCCTCGACGACGAGGTGGTGCTCGACGGCACCGTCGATTCGCTCGGGGTAGCCCGGCTTCTCGGGTTCATCGAAACCGAGTTTTCCCTCCAGGTTCCCCCCGAAGACGTCACCATCGAGAACTTCCGAACCATCGCCACCATGGCCGGATTTCTCCACCAGCAGGTTGGAGCGGAGCCGGTGCAATGACGGCCGCCAGCGCCGGCGATTGGCTGCGGCTGACCAACGCTCAGCAGCTCATCTGGGCAAGCCAGCAGCTTCATCCGGACGCTCCGCTGTACAACATGGCGTTTCTCTTCGAGATCTCCGGCGAGATCATCCCCGACGCCTTCATCAGCGCCTTCGAACGGCTCATCGCTCAGTGCGATGCCCTGCGCACGGTGGTCGAGAGCATCGATGGAACCCCCTCCCAACGAATCGCCGAACACATCGAGTACGAACTCCCGATCGTTGATGTCTCGACAGCAGACGACCCGGATCGGGCCGCCTCGGAATGGTCCCAGACCCGCTGCGAGACCATGCTCGCCGTCGAGCGGCAGACATTCGACGCCGCCCTGCTGAAGCTCGGCAACGAGAAATGGGCGTGGTATTTCAATCAGCACCATCTCGTGACCGATGCCTGGTCCTCGGCGCTCATTTTCGAACGAATGGAGGAGCTGTACCGCGGGGTGCGACGGGAAGAAACGCCCGGACCGGCGATGCCATCCTTTGCCGACTACCTCCCCGTCGAACAAGCTGAGGCGGCCGGGGCTGCCGAGCCGACAACTGCCGGCACGGAACCAGCCCCTGCGGTGGCCCCGTACGGGGTACGAACGCACACGCCCGGCACGAGCAATGTTCGGCTCACCCATGAGCTCACCGCCGCCCAGGCAGCAGCCCTGGACGAACTGGCGACGGCCCCGGGATTCCGGGCCCTCACTCCCGACCTCACCCGGTTCCGCATCCTCGCCACCGCACTGTTCGCCTACCTGCATCGGGTCAGTGGGCAATCGCGGCTCACGATCGGGGCACCCGCCCACAATCGCCCGACTGCCGAGTTCCGCCAAACCGCCGGCATGTTCATGGAGGTGTTTCCCCTCGACGTGGAACTCGATGAGGGCGAGACGTTCGCCTCGCTCCATGAAAAGGTGACCCGCAGCGCCGACACCTTCATCCGCACGGCCCGGCCGGGAGGCAGCACGGCCGAAACCAACCGCTCGATCACCACCGTATTGAACGTCATCCGGGGCGACTTCGACACGTTCGACGGCGCCCCCGTCCACGCCACCTGGTTGCATCCCGGCCATGTCGACGCCGAGCACTTTCTCCGACTGCAGGTCCACGACTTCAATGCCACCGGACGGGTCACCCTCTTGTTCGACTGCAACCGCCACGTCCTGGGTGATGCGGTCCTCCCGTCGGTCCCCGGACATTTCCTGCGGGTCTTCGAGGCCATGCTCACCGACCCGGAGCAACCGATCGGGGCCATCGACGTGCTCTCCTCCGAGGAGCGAGCGGTCATCACCGCGGCAGCCAATCCGCCCTCCGCCGCCGGCGATAGGCCGGCATCTGTCGTCTCACAATTCGAGCACCGGGTCGATTCCGATCCGGACGCCCTCGCACTCACCGATCCCGAGCGGCGCTGGACGTACGGAGAGCTCGGCGACATCACCGCCCGGATCGCAGCGCATATCACCCCCGGCACGGTCATCGGCGTTTGTCTCGGTCGATCGGCCGAAGCCGTCATGGCGATGCTCGGGGTGCTGCGGGCCGGGGCCGCCTACGTGCCCATCGACCCGACGTGGCCCGAGCAACGGATCAGCTACGTGCTCGAAGACGCCGGCTGTGCCCGTGTCATCTCGGACCGGGAACTGGACCTTCCCGTCCCGGCCGTGCCGCTTGCCTCGCTGACGAGCAGCGAAGGCCCGGCCGCCGACCTCCCGGGTATCCGCAGCGGTGACCTGGCCTACATCCTCTACACCTCGGGATCCACCGGCCGGCCGAAGGGAGTGATGATCGAGCACGGCTCACTCGCCCACTACCTAACCTGGGCGAGCGGGTTCTACGATGCCGGGGACCGGATTTCCTTCCCGCTCTTCACGCCGCTCACCTTCGACCTCACCGTGACCTCGCTCTTCGTCCCGCTCGTGTCGGGCGGCTCGATCATCGTGTATCCAGAAACCGGCGGTCCGGCCGACACGGCCGTGCAGCGGGTGTTCGCCGATGACGCCGTCGACATCGTCAAGCTCACACCGTCGCACCTAGCCCTTCTCCCCGATATGGATCTGTCTACCTCGAGGATCCGCCAGTTGATTCTCGGAGGAGAGGATCTCACGACGGCGGTGGCGAAGCGAGTGCACGATCGCTTCGGCGGCCGGGTGAAGATCCACAACGAATACGGGCCCACCGAAGCAACGGTCGGATGCATCGTCCACACCTACTCACCGGATGACGATGTCTTGCCCAGCGTTCCGATCGGACGGCCCATCCCCGACATGCGGGCCTGGGTGCTGGACGACGCCGGGCAGCCCGTCCCGTTCGGCGTTCCCGGCGAACTGTGGGTAGCCGGTGCCGGAGTGGCCCGCGGCTACGTCGGCTCCCCTGCGCTCACCGCCGAACGGTTCGTTGCCAACGAGCACCTCGGCGAGCCGCGGATGTATCCGACCGGCGATATTGCCCGGCTCCGTCCGTCCGGCACCATTGAATACCTCGGGAGACGCGACGATCAGGTCAAGATCCGGGGCGCTCGCGTCGAGCTCGGAGAGGTCGAGGCAGCCCTCGCCGCCCATCCTCTCGTCACCGCCGCCGCCGCCAGGGTGTGGGAACGCGAGCCGATGGCGCCCAAAGAAGACCTTATTTTCTGTACCCGGTGCGGATTGGCCTCGGACTTCCCCGACGTCTCGTTCGACGCCGATCGAATCTGCAACCATTGCCGATCGTTCGACACGTACCGCGACAAGGCTGAGGTGTACTTCAAGCCGATGGACGAGCTGCAAGCGGTCTTCGACTCGGGACCGTCACCAGATGAGTCTGACTACGACTGCATGACACTTCTCAGCGGCGGTAAGGACAGCACGTATGTGCTCTGCCGTCTGGTGGATATGGGTCTGCGGGTGTTCGCGTTCACCCTCGACAACGGCTACATCTCCGATGAGGCGAAGGCCAACATACGCCGCGTCGTCGACACCCTCGGCGTCGACCACATCTTCGCCACCACCCCGGCCATGAACGAGATCTTCGTGGACAGCCTGCAGCGCCATGCCAATGTGTGCAACGGCTGCTTCAAAACCATCTACACGCTCAGCTTGCAGGAAGCGCGCGCCCGGCAAATTCCCTTCATCGTGACCGGACTATCGCGCGGCCAGTTCTTCGAGACCCGGCTCACCGAGGAGCTGTTCACTGAATTGACGGTCAATGCCGATGAGATCGACGCCAATGTGATGGAGACCCGCAAGGCCTATCACCAGGTGGACGATGCCGCACATCGACTGCTCGACGTCTCTATCTTCGAAGACGAATCGATCTTCGATGAGGTCCGCTACGTCGACTTCTATCGGTACTGCGATGTCGGTCTCGACGAGCTGTATGCCTACCTCGACGAGCGAGTCCCGTGGGTTCGGCCCCGCGACACCGGCCGCTCCACCAACTGTCGCATCAACGACGTCGGCATCTACTTCCATCGACGCACACGCGGGTTTCACAACTACGCCCTTCCCTACAGCTGGGACGTCCGCATGGGACACAAGACTCGCGACGAGGCCCTCGAGGAACTGGACGACGACATCGACGTGGCCGAGGTCGAGCAAATGCTGCGGGAAATCGGCTTCCCCGAAGGCACCGCCGACATCGAATCGGGCCGGCGCCTGGTCGGGTACTACGTTGCCGCCGAAGAGATCTCGGCGTCCGATCTTCGAGCCCATCTGGCCGAGTCTCTCCCCGATCAGATGATGCCGGCGCTCTTCGTCCGGCTCGATGCCATCCCCCTCTCCCGGAACGGCAAGACGGATCGAACCGCCCTCCCCCGGCCCGGAACGAGCCGGCCCGAGGTCGATGCGATCTACCTGGCGCCTCGCTCCGAGGCCGAGGTCACTCTCGCCGGGATATGGGAGGACGTCCTCGGGATAGACGGCATCGGCATAAAGGACAGCTTCTTCGATCTCGGCGGCGACTCGATCATGGCGATCCAAATCGTGGCGCGCGCCCACCGCATCGGCGTCAACATCACGTTGCACGACCTGTTCGAGGCGCTCACCGTCGAGCGGCTGGCGTTTGCCATCGCCGAGACCGCGAGCCAGGGAGCCGAACGAGTCGTCGGCCCGGTCGGCCTGACGCCAATTCAACACTGGTTCTTCGAGCAGTACGGTGACGAGGGCCACTTCCACCAGATCGTGCAGCTCGACGCCCCGGCCGACATCAATGTGGACATTCTCTCCGATTGCCTAGTCGTCCTGGCCGATCACCACGACGCACTCCGCCAGAGCTTCCATCCCCATCCGGACGGCTGGCGGTCCGAGGTTTCGAATGCTTCGGTCGCACCGACGGTTCGGGTCTTTGGCACCGACGAAGCCGGCAGCGCTGCCTGGCTAGAACAACCCTTCGACCTGACACACGCCCCCCTGCTGCGGGCGGGCCTGGCGGACCAGGACGATGGAACCCGGCGCCTGACCCTGGTTGCCCATCACCTCATCGTCGATGCGGTGTCGTGGGTGACCATCGTCGACGACCTCAACCACCTGTACCAGGAGAAGCTGGTCGGCACCGCCGCTCAATTGCCTCCGGTACGGACGTCGATCCGGGACTGGGTCGCCGCCCTCACCACCGACGCATCGGAAATCGAATCTCTGCCATGGGTGGCACAGGAAGCACCGGCGGTCGGATCGACAACCGGTCGGACGCCAGGACCAACGGAGACGGCTCAGCGCAGCCTGTCCGCTTCGGAGACCCAGGCGCTGCTGGCCTCGGTGGATGCTTTGCCGGCCGGGATGGAAGCCGTGCTGGCCGGAGCGCTCGCTCTCACCCTGGCCGACTGGAACGGTTCATCCGCCCAGCACCTCTTCCTGGAGGGTCATGGCCGGGACTCGGCGGATCCGGCCTACGACCTTACCCGCACCGTCGGCTGGTTCACCAGCCTCTTTCCGGTCGAGCTCCACCTGCCCGACACCAGAGGACCAGCCAGGGTTGCCGCCGCGGCCGAAGCGCAACTGGAGCCGGTGGCCCGGGACGGACGCAACTACGGGGTGGTTCGCTATCTCCACCCGGAGACAGAGGTCCGAAGGCGGGTAGCGATGTCCGATGGCGACCATGTCGTGTTCAACTACCTCGGCCGCACCGGCTCCGCCACGGCGGCCGGGGCTGCCTTTCGTCTCGCCGGCCCCATCACGCTGTCCCGTGCTGAGGACCTCGCACCGTCGTTCGCGGCGGAAGTGAGCGCCGTCATCAACGATGACCATCTCGAGTTGACCTGGACCTCGGCGGCCATGAGCCCGGGGACGATCGAGGAGCTACTCAACGCGATGGCCGCGCACGTGACTGCCATCGCTGCCAACATTCCCGCCGAATCCGCTACCGACACGTCATCGGAGTTCCCGCTCGCCAATCTCGATGAGGACGGGCTCGCCAAACTGGCTGCGGTCCTCGAGGCCACCGACCGGCCATGACCGTCGCCGGACTCGAGAACGTCGAGGACATCTATCCCCTGTCGCCGATGCAGCAGGGGATGGTGTTTCACACCATCTCGGAACCCGGTTCGGGGGTCTTCATCAACCAGATCGACATCACGCTCCGCGGCACGCTCGACGTCGGCGCGTTCAAGGCGGCCTGGGCTGATCTCGTGTCCCGCCACGCAATGCTCAGGACCGTCTTCCTCTGGGACGGGCTCGATGAGCCGCTCCAGGTGGTACGGGAGCAGGCAAGCCTGGAGTGGACGGAGGAGGACTGGAGTTCCCTACCGCCCGATGCTCGAGAGCAGAACATGGAGGAACTGCTGGCAGCCGACCGCCGGCGAGGCTTCGATCTCACCACCGCCCCGCTCACACGCATGGCGATCATCCGCGCCGGGGACGAATCCTGGCGCTGGGTCTGGAGCACCCATCACGCCATCCTCGACGGATGGTCGGCACAGGTGCTCCTCGATGAGCTGTGGACGCACTATGACGCCCACCTGCGGGACACCGATCCCTCCGCTGCGCCACCATTCCCGTACCGGAATTTCATTCGTCACCTATCGACCCGCGACGAAGCCGCCGAGGAAGCGTTCTGGCGGGAACGGCTGCAAGGGTTCTCAGAGCCTCATCGGCTCGAGGTCCCCGGTCTCGCCCCTGCCGCCGATTCCCACGGGTATCGCTCACATTCCATCACCCTCGATGTGGCATCCACCCAATCGCTCGAGGCCATGGCACGCGAGAACCAGGTGACCCTCAACACGGCGGTGGTCGGCGCCTGGTCCCTCTTGCTGGCGCGCTGGACGAGGGAACGGGAGGTCGTCTTCGGTGTCACGAACGCCGGCCGGCCCGCCGAGTTGCCGGGTTGCGAACGCGGCGTAGGCCTGTTCATCAACACGAGCCCCCTTCGCATCGACGTCGACCCGCAGCGACCCCTCGGTGATTGGCTGCGTCGGATCCAATCCCGACAGGTCGAGGCCCGCGCCCACGAGCAATGCTCACTGGCGGAGGTGCAGCGCTGGAGCGACACAGCTCCCGGCGACGCCCTGTTCGAGAGCATCTTCGTCTTCGAGAACTATCCACCATCACCGGCCCGTGCCCTCGACGTCGGGGTCGAGGTCGTGAACATGGACTACCAGGAACAGAGCAATTACCCGCTCGCCGTTCTGGCGATACCGGGAGAATCGCTGACCGTCACGTTCGTGTACGACACCGCCCGGTTGGCTACCCCGGCAGTCGAGAGCCTGGGCGCTCAGTTGACGACGGTGCTTCGTCGCTTTGCCGAGGCGCCCGAGCAACGCCTGTCCGGGTTCGATCTGCTCGAAACCGACGACCAGGCGCGCCTCGATGCGCTGAGCGCCGGACCGGCCATGACAGCCGAGGACCGGTGTGTCCACCACATCATCGAGGACATCGCCCGCGACCGACCGGAGGCCGTGGCGGTGTCGTTCGACGGACGGGCTCTTTCGTACGGGGATCTCGACCGGGCGGCGGACCGTGTGGCCGGCCATCTGCAGGCCGCCGGCGTTACCCCCGACCAACCCGTCGGCCTCTACCTGCCGAGATCGGCGGAAATGATCATCGGCCTGCTCGCCATTCTCAAAGCCGGGGGTGCGTATGTTCCCCTCGACCCGTCCTATCCGCCCAGCCACATCCAGCGTCTGCTCGACAACGACGCCATCGAGATCGTGCTCACCGACACCTCCCACCGCGGCGCCATAGCCGGAACGACGACGACGGTCCTCGTTGACGAAGCGGGCGAACTATCAGAGGTGCCGGAGCCGCCAACCCTCACGGCCGCCAACCTCGCCTACGTCATCCACACGTCTGGATCGACCGGGCGCCCGAAAGCGGTTGCGGTCACACACGCCAATCTCGTGCACTCGACCCTCGCTCGCACCATCCACTACAAGCAACCGGTCGACCGGTTCCTGCTGCTCTCTTCCTTCTCGTTCGACAGCTCGGTCGTCGGGATCTTCTGGACCCTCTGCAGCGGCGGCACCCTCGTGCTGCCAGCGCAGGGACATGAACAGGACATCAGCCGGCTGCTGACGCTGGCATCTGAGCAGAAGGTCACCCACCTGCTGTGTCTCCCGGCGCTGTACCAACTGCTCGCCGAGCACGCCGACGAGGGCCAACTCTCGTCGTTGCGGGTCGCGATCGTGGCCGGCGAGGCCTGTCCCTCGGCGGTGCTCGAGGCGCATCTCGAACGGGTGCCCGACGCCGAGTTTCACAACGAGTACGGCCCGACCGAGGCGACGGTCTGGTGCACCGTGCACCGGGCGACGCAGGCCGACGTGGGTGACGCGGTGCCGATCGGACGCCCGATTGCCGGTGGCCGGGTCTATCTGCTCGACGATTACGGACGGCAGGTCGCTCCCGGGTTTGTCGGAGAGATCTGTGTGGCAGGACCCGGAGTCGCCACCGGGTACCTCGGCCGTCCGGACTTGACTGCCGAACGGTTCACCACGGTGGACATCGACGGAACGGTCGAGCGCATCTACCGGACCGGCGACCTCGGGTGCTACCGGTCCGACGGAGCCCTTCTCTTTCTCGGCCGTACCGATGTTCAGTTGAAGGTGCGCGGCTACCGCATCGAGCCCGGTGCCGTGGAAGCGGCGCTCGGCTCGCACCCCGACGTCCGCGAGGCGGCGGTGTCGAGTCGGGCCACCGGTGATCGGGCGGCCGCACAACTCGTCGCGTACGTCGTCCTCGCCGGTGACGGTCTCGACACGGCCACGCTGCGCCGGCACCTGCGAGACAGCCTCCCCGCGTTCATGGTGCCCGACCTGATCGTCCCGATCGAGAAAATTCCCCGGCTCCCGAACGGAAAGGTGAATGCCGGTGCCCTACCGGACCCGGCAGGAACCATCGACGGAGACCCGGGCTCGTTCGTCCCGCCACACTCGGAAACAGAGCGGAAGCTGGCCACAATCTGGGCGGACATCCTCGGGGTCGATCGGGAAGCCGTCGCCGCCGACTCCGATTTCTTCGCGCTCGGCGGCCATTCGCTGCTGGCGATTCGCCTCATGTCTGCGGTCCACACCGCGTTTGGCACCTCCTTGCCGCTGGCAGCTCTTTTCGAAGCTCCCCGGCTCGCCGAGTTGGCCACTCTGCTGGAACCGGGCCGTCGCGAGTATCGGGCATCGGTGTTCGTACCCATCCGCGAGGCGGGCGACGAAACCCTCTTTCTGGTCCATCCGGGGGGCGGCAACGTGCTCACCTATGAGCCGCTCGCCAGACACCTCCCCGACGACTTGACCCTCATCGGTATTCAGGCGCGGGGGGTCGAAGGCACCGAGGAGCCGGACCGCACGATCGAGGCCATGGCGAGGCGCTATGCCAACGAGCTCATCGCCGCGCCGCCGCCCGGGCCCATCAACCTGGCCGGATACTCGACCGGGGGCCTCATTGCCTTTGAGATGGCCCGGATTCTCGAACGGGAGGGCCACCCCGTGGGACTCGTCGCCTTGCTCGATACCGTCTACCCGGTCCGCCGCGGACTGCGGGCCCGCCTGACTCGGGAACTCGAAGTGCTGCGAGCCGGCAAGTGGCAAGGCGTGCGCACCGTCGCCGATTGGTGGTGGTCGAGCATCCGCGCACTCGCCGGCCGTATCAGGCACGGTCCGCGGTGGAGGTATTACCTGGCCCAGGGTCGCCCACTCCCGGCGGGTCTGGCCGCCAAGCGGATCACCCATATCGGCCTGAAAGCCGAACGATTCGGGCTATCCGGGCCGTACGCCGGGACATTGACCTACATTCGCGCCCTCGGAGACGACACCCGCTTTCACGACAGTATCCCCAAGTGGGAGACGGTCGCCGGAAAGCTCGTCGTTCTGGATACCCCCGGGCACCACACCGGGGACGACAACATCGTCACCGAGCCCCATGTTGGCGCCATGGCAGCCATCCTGGCCGAGCAGCTCCGCTCGACCGAAGGCATCGTGCCCTGATACGTGGGCGCTACTGGGATCGAACCAGTGACCTCTGCCGTGTGAAGGCAGCGCTCTCCCGCTGAGCTAAGCGCCCGGATTGTTTTTGCGGTAGCCGCAGGCTACCGCCAAGGACCCCGAAGGGTTCCCGCTAAGCGCCCGGAAGCACGAGGATTGTAGCGGGCCGGCTGAGCGGGGGACCTCAAGGGGTCGGTCGCAACGCCACTGCTAATCCTCGGTTCGGATGACCTCGACGGTGCACTTGGTCACAACTGCGGCGATGGCTCCGATGGCGGCCCATACCGGCAGCAAGACCGCCCCCACCACACCGACGGTGAGCGGGATCTCTATGAGCCGCTTGCCCTCGTCGCTGGTAATGATTAGACGGCGCACGTTCCCTTCGTGCACCAGTTCTTTGATCTTGGCGAGGACCTCCTCACCGTCGAGCTCGTAGCGCTCGGTTGTCTCCTTCTCGTCCGTCACGGTTGCTCCTTCTACGTGGCTCTCGACAACTTCACCATGGAGGCCACCCGCCGACCAGGGCCGACCGGCTCTGCGATGGGAGTGCCAACGACCCCCCGTGCTCGCCGTAGAGTGGCTCCCCGTCCCGCCCGAGGGCACCATGACCCCCACAACTCAACCGCCTCGCACCCGCCGCTTCGTGGGATGGCGCATCGTCGTCCTCGCCACCATTACCGCGGCCATGACCGGGCCCGGCCAGACGATCGGTGTCTCGGTGTTCGTCGATCCGTTGATCGAGGACCTCAGCCTCACCCGGTCGCAGGTGTCTACCGCCTATCTCATCGGCACCCTGCTCGGCGCCCTCGCTCTCCCGTCCGTCGGCCACTGGGTCGACCGCCTCGGGGCCCGCCGCGCCATGACGTTCATCGGCCTCGGGTTCGGCGCCGGACTGACGGTCATGAGCGGTGTGGGGGGCTTCGTGACACTCGCAATCGGGTTCACCCTCATCCGCTGGCTCGGTCAGGGCTCTCTCTCACTCGTGAGCACCGTTGCCGTCACGCACTGGTTCGAGCGGCGGCGCGGTGTTGTCTTCGGAGTGATGATGACGGCGGTCAGTGCGCTCATGGCCCTCACCCCGGTCCTCCTCAATCTCGCCATCGAGGCCTACAGCTGGCGAACCGCCTGGCTGCTGGCAGCCGCGGCAGTGTGGCTCGTCGTCGTACCGATCGGATACTTCGGGATCGTTGACCGGCCCGCCCACGTAGGGCAACACGTCGACGGTGACCCCGTCCCTCCCCTGGCCGACGACTCGATGGCGGTGCGCTCGCACTCGCGCCGGGAAGCCGTCGGCGAGAGCCGGTTCTGGCTACTCAGCCTGACTGTGGCGACGACGGCCATGCTCGTCACCGCCCTCAACTTCCACCAGATCTCGATCCTCGGCGAAGCAGGGCTGACGGCAACCGAAGCAGCCACGATGTTCCTGCCCCAGGTGATCGGGGCGATCCTGGCCGGACTGGCGGTCGGGGCACTGTCGGACCGGATTGCGGTCCGGTTTCTCCTGGCTGCCTCCATGGGTCTGCTGGCGGCCGCTCTCGTGCTCATTCAAATCGTGGAGCCCGGCTGGCAGGTAGTCCTGTACGCGGTCACGTTGGGCGCGGCCGCCGGAGCGCAACGGCCCCTGGCCGCCACCGTGTTTCCCCGCTGGTTTGGGCTCGCCAATATCGGAGCCATTCAGGGAGTTTCGACGTTCATCGGGGTGGGGTCTTCGGCCATCGGCCCGGTGGCGTTCTCAGTGGTCCGAAGCGGGATCGGCGAGTACCGGACGACCGCCCTGCTGTTCGCGGTGGTCCCGCTGCTGATCGGTATCGCTTCTCTGACGGTGACCGAACCCGACCGGGCCGACTCAGCCCGCTGAGTCGGGAACCCGCATCCACCAGTCGGTGAACTCCACGCAGTCGCCGTTCTCATCCAGACGAACGACCCACAGGTTCTCGTAGTCCGATTCGTCGGAGTACTCGACCCACCCGCGCACGAAACCCACATCGCCGTCCACGCCCAGGATCTCGAAACGGAACCCCCACGTTCCCGGCTCTTCCCGGTGGCGCAACCACCACTGCACGATGGCCGTTCGGCCTTCCCAGGGGGCGGCGAACGGCTCGGTGTAGTACAGGGCGTCTTCGGCGAAGAGCTTGCCGATCTCGTCGGGATGGTTACTCCCCCACGCCTTGACGTATCGCAGAACCCAGGAAGCGATGGCCTCTCGCATCGACCCAACCTAGTCCCCGTAGGCTGGCCGGTATGGACCGCGCTCGCTTCGAAGACCTCGTCGACCGGGCACTCGAACAGCTGCCCGATTGGGTGCTCGATGCGCTCGACAACATCGTCGTCGTTGTCGAAGACCGGCCGAACCGGGAACAGGACCCCGCAGGCGAAGGCATTCTCGGCATCTACGAAGGCATCTCCCTCCACGACCGCGGCTTCGAGTACACGATGGCCCTCCCCGACCGCATCGTGATCTTCCGCCTGCCCCACTTGAGCTTGAACCTGTCAACTTCCGACCTCGAGCAGGAAGTCCGCACCACCGTTCTCCACGAGGTCGCTCACCATCTCGGCATCGACGACGAACGCCTCCACGAGCTCGGCTGGGACTGAGGCACACAACAGAGACCTAAGTCGAGCCGATGTCCTGCCGATACATGGAATATGGACCATGAGTTCGACCATATCGACGACCCGTACCGACGGTGCGAGGACCACTGCAACCACGACCTCGTGCGTGGGATTCTCGTGTCCGACCTGCTCGGAATGGACGGTCCGTATCGCCCGACCAGCCTTCTCGTGACCCTGCCGTTCGACCGCGGCGCTCGCGATGAAGACCTGCGCCGGGCCTCGTAGCCGCAAGCTCACAGCAAACGCCCACCGAGAACTTTGCCCGTTCGTGCGTGTCTAATCTCAGAAGACATCATCCCAGGAGGACGTATGGACAAACTGCTCGAACTCGTGCAGGAGAAGGCCGGAATCTCGGCCGATCAGGCTCAGAAGGCCATCGAAGCCGTGGTCGGCTTTATGAAGGACAAGCTGCCCGGACCCATCGGCGACCAGGTTGCCAAGTTCGTGGACGGCGGCGACGACGAGGGTGGTGGCGACGACGGCGGCATGCTCGGTGGTATCACCGACAAGCTCGGCGGCATGCTCGGCGGCTAGACCCACCCAACCACTAGCCAATTCGAAATCGCGTCCCGGTCACCGGGGCGCGTTTTCGCGTCCGGCCATCCGGCCACCGGCCA
>JABDIW010000413.1 GCA_013003515.1 Acidimicrobiia bacterium | reverse complement strand
CCCAGGACGCACCCCCGGCCACCGACCCGACGATCTACGAGATCATCGAGGCGGCCTCGCCGGATCGCATCGGTTCCGATATCCAGACGCTCGTGGACTTCGGCACCCGCAACACCTTGTCGGACACGGTCTCGTCAACACGCGGCATCGGCGCCGCCCGAAGGTGGATCAAAGCAGAGATGGATCAGATCTCGGCTGACTGCGGCGGATGCCTGGAGGTCTTCTACCAGGGCCGCCTTTTCGGCCCCGAGGACAGCCGTCGGCTTCCTGAACCAGTCAACGTCGTCAACGTCGTCGGGATCATCCGAGGCACCGTGCACCCGGACCGATACGTCATCATGAGCGGCGACATCGACTCCCGGGCATCCAACGGCTCCGACGGTGTCACCGACGCGCCGGGCGCCAACGACAACGCCTCGGGCATGGCCGGCGTCATCGAGGCGGCCCGCATCCTGACCCAGTACGAGTTCCCCACCAGCGTGGTCCTCGTGGGCCTCTCGGGTGAGGAACAGGGCCTCTGGGGCGGCCAGCACATGGCGGAAGTCGCCGGCGAGGAGGGCTGGGACATCGTCGGCGTCCTCAACAACGACATGATCGGCAACATCGAGGGCATCAACGGCGTCATCGAGAACAACACATTCCGGGTGTTTTCCGAGCCCTACCCCGTGACGGCGTCAGAACAGGAGCTCCGCAGCTACCGCGTCTTCGGTGGCGAGGTCGACGGTCCGTCCAGACAGCTCGCTCGTTACGTCCATCGGATCACCGAGACGTACTTCACCAACCTCGACGCCATCATGATCTACCGCCTCGACAGGTTCGGTCGGGGCGGACACCACCGGCCCTTCAACGACGCCGGTTTCCCCGGTGTTCGCATCATGGAGACCAACGAGCAGTACGAGCGTCAGCATCAGGACCTGCGCACCGAGAACGGCATCGAGTACGGCGACGTCATCGAGCACGTCGACTTCGAATTCGCCTCCCGACTCACCGCCGTGAACGCAGCCGTCCTGGCGTCTCTGGCCTGGGCCCCGCCGGCACCCGAGAACGTCGCCATCGGCGGCGCCGTGCGGCCTTCGACGACGCTTCGCTGGGATCCCGTCGATGACCCGAACGTGGCTGGCTACAAGATCTACTGGCGCGATACCACCGCTCCTCAGTGGCAGCACTCACGCTTTGTAGGTGACGTCACCGAGTTCACCCTCGAGGGCATGGTCATCGACAACTATCTCTATGGTGTGGCGGCTGTAGGCACGAACGGACACGAAAGCGTGGTCGTGTTTCCCTCGGATCGGATGTAACGGGCATGATGGCTGGCGAGGC
>JABDIW010000386.1 GCA_013003515.1 Acidimicrobiia bacterium | reverse complement strand
GCGCCCGAGAAGGCATGCGGGGTTAGCCTCTGCGCCTCATGGAAATGCTGCAGATCCTTGCGCCCGATGGCACCCTCACCGGCGAAGCTCCGCTGTCGGTGGACGAGGTGCGCAGGTTGTTCCGGGCGATGGTGGCCGGTCGGGCCTACGACCACAAGGCGACCGCGATGCAGAAGCAGGGCCGGCTCGCCACGTATGCGTCGTTCGAGGGTCAGGAAGCAGCCCAGATCGGGTCCGTCGCGGCGTTGGAGGAACGGGATTGGGTGGTCGGCACCTACCGGGATGCCGCTGCCATGTGGTTTCACGGCTACCCGTGGGTCAACCTGATCCTCGGACGGACCGGCGACGAACGCGGAGGCCATGCGCCAGACGGAGTCAACGTGATGCCGCCGTCGATCACCGTTGGCGCCCACATGATCCATGCAGTGGGGCTCGGGTGGTCTGAGCGCCTCCTCGGCTCGGATGCCGTCGCCATGACCTACTTCGGTGACGGTGCGACCTCGGAAGGCGACTTCCACGAGGCGATGAACTTCGCAGGCGTGTATAGAACCCCGACGGTGTTCGTCTGCCAGAACAACGGCTGGGCGATTTCCATGCCGACGTCGCGCCAGACGGCATCTGAGACGATTGCGCAAAAGGCCATCGCCTACGGGATGCCGGGAGTCCGGGTAGATGGCAACGACCTGCTGGCCATGTATCAGGTGAGCCGGGATGCCGTGGCGCGAGCCCGCGCCGGTGAAGGCCCGACGCTCATCGAAGCAGTCACGTACCGGGTCGGACCGCACACCACCACCGATGACCCCGACCGCTACCGCGACGGCGAGGAGGCTGCCGAGTGGCGCAGCCGTGACCCGATCGCCCGGGTTCGCGCCTACCTCCAGGCCGACGGCGCCTGGGACGCTGAGTGGGAGGCCGACATCGAACAGACCGAACACGACGCTGTCGAGCGCGCCGTGGACGAGGCCGAAGCGCTGGAGCCGTTCGGCGCAGGCGAGATCTTCGATGCCATGTACGCAGAGCCGACGCCCCAGCTCATCGAACAGCGCGACAAGTCGATCGGCCGATGAGCGAAGTCACCCTCGCCGCCGCCATCAACGCCGGGCTGTCGGAAGCTCTCGACGCCGACGAGCGCGTAGTGCTCATCGGCGAGGACATCGGCACGACGGGTGGCGTGTTCCGGGTCACCGACGGACTGCAGCAACGTTTCGGGGCAGAGCGGGTGATCGACGCCCCGGTCGCCGAGTCGGGCATCGTCGGCGCCGCATTCGGCATGGCCGTCGGCGGGCTCATCCCCGTCGTCGAGATCCAGTTCATGGGGTTCACCTACCCGGCCTACGACCAGCTGATCTCACACGTGTCCCGCATCAGGAACCGGTCTCGCCACCGGTTCACGGCGCCGCTCGTGGTGCGGGTCCCGTACGGCGCCGGGATCGGTGCCGCCGAGCATCACTCCGAGTCCATGGAAGCCGCGTTTGCCCATGTGCCCGGTCTCAAGGTGGTGGTGCCATCCACGCCCTATGACGCCAAGGGCTTGTTGCGTTCAGCGATCGCCGATCCCGACCCGGTGGTGTTCCTGGAACCGATCCGCCTGTACCGATCGGTGAAGGAGGAGTTGCCCCCCGAGCCTTTCACTGTTCCGTTGGGCGCCGCCGAGGTCGCCCGCCCCGGCACCGACGTGACGCTCATCGCCTACGGGGCGATGATGAAGGAGGTGCGGGCAGCCGCGCATGTCCTCGCCGAACGCGGCGTAGACGCCGAGGTCATCGACCTTCGGTCCCTGGTTCCCCTCGACAGCGACGCCATCATCGGATCGGTCATCCGCACCGGGCGTGCCGTCGTGGTGCACGAGGCCCATCGCACTGCCGGGTTCGGGGCAGAGATCACCGCGCAGATCCAGGAGAAGGCGCTCTACTCGCTGCTGGCACCCGTCGAGAGGGTGACCGGATGGGACATCGTTGTCCCGCTACGACGCGCCGAGAAGCACTACGTGCCGACGGTGGACAACATCGTTGCCGCGGCCGAGAGAACGATGAGGTCCTGATGGCACACGAGTTCCACCTGCCCGACGTCGGAGAAGGCCTCGTCGAAGCGACGATCCTCACCTGGCATGTCGCCGTCGGCGAGCGGGTCGAGCAGGACGCCCCTCTGGTCGAGGTCGAGACCGACAAGGCCATCGTCGACCTCCC
>JABDIW010000423.1 GCA_013003515.1 Acidimicrobiia bacterium | reverse complement strand
GATCGTCCAGGAGGCGAGACAAGCTCGATTCGGCGCCGCCCTCGCCCTCGGCATCGTCCTGCTCGTCATCGCGTTTGCGGTGAATCTCGTTCTCATTCGACTGCAGCGGGAGGCACCCGCATGAAGATCGGCCCGATTACCACGCGACGAGGCGACCTGGAGATCAGCGTCGGCCCGATCGAGGTCGAACCCGGGCGCCGCCTCGTCATCTTCGGTCCCAACGGAGCCGGCAAGACGACCGTGTTGCGAACCATGGCTGCCGACCCCGATGAACGCATCGCCTACCTGCCGCAGCGGCCGTATCTGTTTCGCGGGACTGGTCGCAGCAACCTGATGCTCGGCGTCTCCGATCACGATCGGGCCACCGACCTCGCCAACCGTCTCGGTGTCGGCCACCGCCTGGACGTCGCGGCCCGGCGTCTCAGCGGGGGAGAGCGGCATCGCATCGCCTTGGCCCGTGCCCTCGCCACCGATGCCCGCCTCGTTCTCCTCGACGAGCCCACGGCCCCCATCGACAAACGGGACCGATCCAGTGTCATCTCCGCCATCGTCGAGTCGGTGGCGCATCGCAGTGCCGTCATCGTGACCCACGATCAGGAGGTGGCGGTGGCGCTGGCGTCTGATCTGGCCGTGATGATCGACGGCACGATCCGTCAGATCGGTGACCCATCCGAGGTGTTCACACTTCCTGCCGATGACGACGTTGCCGCTGTCGTCGGCGTCGCCAACGCCGTTGCAGGCACCGTGATCAGCGTGGGCGATGGCCTGGTCACCATCGACGCCGGTGGTGTCGAGATCGCCGGTGTCGGAGCCGGGTTGGCCCCTGGCGACCAGGCCCGGGCGCTGTTCGGCGCCGAGACGGTCACGGTGTTCACCGGGGTCGAGATACCCACGGGCTCGGCCCGCAATAGGTGGCGGGGCGCAATCACCGCGGTGCGTCCGGCGGGGATACTCATCGAGGTGGTCGTCGACGATCGCTTCGCCGCCGTTGTCACGCCGGGCTCGCTCGAATCGATGCACCTGGAGGTGGGCACCGAGGTGTCGTTGTCGGTGAAGGCCGCTGCCGTGAGGATCGTCGGAGCCCCGTGAGGGCAGTATCGGCTTTCGCAGCATTGGTACTCCTGGCGTCCGCCTGTGGCTCCACGAGCCCGTCGCTCGTGATCGGGGCGGGCACCACCATCGTCGACTCGGGGTTTGCCGATGCCCTGGCCGATCGGTACGAGACCGCCGATATCGCGGTTGTCGGAGGTTCCAGCCGGGAGCTCCTCGCACTCCTCGACGCCGGCGCCATCGACGTCGCCATCACGCATCACCCGGAGGCCGAGGCGGAGTACCTCTCCGAGCATCCGGGCGTGTCGTCCTCGGTGGTGTTCTCGTCCTCGTTCGTGTTCGCCGCCGACGCTGCGGTCGCCGATGAGGGTCTCCGGTCTCTGAGCATCACCGAATTGCTGGTTCGCATCGCGGGCGACGGCCTCACGTTTGTCGCCAGGGGCGATGGGTCAGGCACGGCGGCCGCCGAGCAGCGGCTGTGGTCAGCCGCCGGCGTGAATCCAGGGGGCGAGTGGTATCTGGAGACCGGTCAAGGAATGGGATTCACCCTTCAGGTGGTAGATCAGCTCGATGGGATCACGCTTGCCGAGCTGGGCGCCGTCGTCGCCTCGGTGGATCGTCTCGACCTCGTGTACTGGAGCCCTGCGGATCTCGACAACCCCTACCGGGCAACCGTCGGTGACGATGCGCCAGATGCCGCAGATGAGTTCGTCGAGTGGCTGGGGGGCGATGGCGGCACCGCCATCGAGGAGCTGTCCGAGGCGCTGCTCGAAGGTGCGATCGCCATTTCCCGGTGAAAGAGCGCCGATCAGCTGCGCTCGGCCAGCCTCTTGATCTCGAGCATCATCTTGCGGCTCATCACGAACGAGATCACCTCGATTGGGAAGCGTCCAAATGAGAGGCGGCTCTTCCAGTCCTCGCCGTAGTCGTAGCGACCCCGGGTGAGAAACCGGCTGCGGCCACCGGTGCCCGCCTCGATGGCGAACGTCCACGTCGAGGCTCCCCAGGTCTCTTCTGTGCCGATGTCGGCCGGCGACCCGAAGAGCACGAAAGCGCGGGGTGGGTCGACCACCTCGATGCGCAGCGGTGGCGTGGTCGGATGCAGGTAGACGTCGTCTCCGACCGTTGGATGTTGATGCTCGGTCAGGATCTCGGTGGTGTTTCTGACCTTGCAGCCGACCATGTTCTCGAGCGTTTGATAGGTGTAGAAGCCTCCACGGCCCTGACCGATCTGGGCGATCCACGGCCATATCGCTTCTGGTGGTGCGTCGATGTCGACTCCCAGTGTGTACGACCACTTGGGTGTCGGCACCAGCTCATCGCCGGGCAGCTGCGCGCTCGGCTCGTCGTCAACCGTTCCCCAGCGCAATCGTCGTTTCCCGATGAAGGGCGTTGCCAACATGTGCCAGACGATGAGCGCAACGCCTTCGAGCGCTGCGAGGACACCGACGCCGGGGGAGCGGTCAGGCTGCCGATAGGTCCCTGGGGCTTGCTCTGTCGCCATTTCGTCCTCCACGACGTCGTCGCGACCATGGTGACGCGCCAGGAACGCGTCTCCGAGGGGCAGAGGTCCCTATCCGCCGGGCCGACGGCTGATCCGTGGCTAGGGGATCACCAACACGGGGCAGGGGGCGTCGTTGACGACCTTGTTGGCCACCGAGCCGATCACCAGGCGCTCGATGAATCCGGCGCCGCGGCGACCCACGACCAGCAGGTCGGCGTCTTGCTCCTCGCAGTACGCAGCGAGGACCCGTCCCGGGTCACCCATGTCCTCGACGGTCTCATGCGTGACACCATCGAGGTCGAGGTGGTCGACGACGCGATCGAGGATCTCCCTCTGGGCGTCCTCGAGAGCCTCCGTCAACGCGGCCGGGGTGGGCGGAGAGCCGACGATGCCCCACCAGCCCTCGGGTGGCCTCACGACGGTCACCAGGTGGAGGGTGGCTCCAGCAGCGCGAGCCATCTCGACGGCTGTGGAGGCGGCGTGCTGGCTGGCCTCAGAACCATCGACGCCGACCACGATCAGATTCGGATCCCATACGGTCATGCAGCACCTCCCTG
>JABDIW010000348.1 GCA_013003515.1 Acidimicrobiia bacterium | reverse complement strand
GTCCTCGACGCCCCGGTCCCCGAGGGCGCCCACCGGGTGACGGTGCGAGTGGTGTCGGACCCGGTGCCCGATCGCGATTCGATGCGAGCGGTTGTCGTGCCGTTGGCTCTCGACGGCGTCGAGTGGGCCGGCCCGGCGCTTGTGGCTCGCGGCGAGCTGGGCGAGATTCGCGCCGGCCAGGTCGCCGAGCTCAGTGGTCGGACCACGAAGCGGCCCTTCACCGTTCGGGGCGATGCCATTGCGGGAACGATCGACGCCCGATCAGTCACCGTGGTCTCCGGGTCCAGCATGCTCGCCGGGGCCGCGAACGCAGTGCGAGACAGGGTCGCCGACACCATCGAGCCGTGGCGATCGAGTAGCGCGGCCCTCGTCGCTGGGTTCCTGATCGGGGACACCCGCATGGTCGCCGACGCGGATCTGGACGCAATGCGACGATCCGGCCTGAGTCATTACGTGGCTGTGTCGGGCAGCAATGTCGCCTTGTTCCTGGCGGCGTGGTGGCTGTTGTCGGGCCCACTCGCCCTCTCCGTGCGTCGCCGGTCGGTGATCGGCCTCGTTGGCCTGGTCCTGTTCGTCGCCATCACCCGTGCCGAGCCATCTGTTGTCAGGGCTTCGACGATGGCGGCTCTCGTGCTGATCGGACGGGCCACGGCGATGCCGATCGATGGTTGGGCGGCTCTCGGCGGCGCGGTGGTGCTGCTGCTGGCTGTCGACGGGTCACTCGTGGGCGACATCGGGTTTCAGCTGTCGGTGGCGGCGACCATCGGCGTCATGGCCGGGATGCGGCTCTTCCGTGACCGCACGCCCCGCTGGCTGTGGGCTGCACTCGGGGCATCCATCTCGGCGCAGGCTGCGGTCACCCCCTTCCTCCTCGCGCACTTCGGTGCCATGCCGCTGGTTTCTCCGCTGGCCAATGTCGTCACCGCACCGCTTGTCACGGCAGCGACCGCTGTCGGTATGAGCGCAGTGGTCACCGGACTGCCGGCGCTGTCGATGCTGGCGGAGTGGGTGGCGGGGATCGTGCTCGCCGTGAGTCATCTCGGAGCGGCATGGCCGCAGCTCGGTCTCGCCGGCGTCGCGCTGGTTGCCGCTGCCGCCGGTCTGGCGATGACGCGGGCACGGCCGCTGGTTGCGGCGGTCTGCGCAGCCCTGGCCGTCGCATTGATCGTCCCGCTGCCGCCACCCACGGTGCCGACGATGACGGTGCTCGACGTCGGACAAGGCGACGCGGTCCTCGTCACCGAGCCCGGAGGGTTCACGGTTCTGGTCGACACCGGTCCGGATCCGGTCGTGTTGCGAAGAGCGCTCGATCGCCACCGGGTGCGGCGGATCGACCTTCTCATCGTGACCCACGGCGATGTCGACCATGTCGGTGGCCTGGAAGGGGTGCCAAGTGTCGAGACGGTGTGGGTGCCCGAACACACCGAGCTTCCCGACGTCGAGGCCTGGGCAACGCAGATCGGTGCCCGATGGAGGCGTGTCGAGATCGGGACGACGGTGGCGGCGGGGGAGCTGACGATCGAGGTGATGGGGCCCGCTCGAAGATATGCGTCCGACAACGACGGATCCGTTGTCATCCAGCTCTCTGTGGTGGACGGGCCCACCGTGCTGCTGGCAGGTGACGTCGAGCGAGTTGCCCAAAGGGACCTGCCCCTT
Source organism: Acidimicrobiia bacterium (assembly GCA_013003515.1). Classification (GTDB taxonomy): domain Bacteria; phylum Actinomycetota; class Acidimicrobiia; order Spongiisociales; family UBA5794; genus JABDIW01. The sequence goes on along the minus strand of JABDIW010000348.1, from coordinate 5,097 downwards.
CTGGACCCCGACGTTGTCCTCGTTCCCCACCATGGCGCAGCCACCTCAGACATGGCGTGGCTGAGCGGTCTCGACATCGGCCTGGCCCTGATCAGCGCAGGCCGGGACAACCCGTACGGGCATCCGGCGACGGTGACGCTGGAGGCGATCGGCGACGTGCCCGTGTGCCGAACCGATCTCCATGGCGATCTCGTCGTGGTCCTGGCGACTCCTTCGGCGTTGCCATGCGATGGGGACTAACGGCCCTTTCCGCCGACCTCGCCGGGCCGCACAATCAGGTCGTGGAAGGTCCCATCCTCAACGTCACGCCTGGCCTATACGAGGAAGTCGAACGAGACTTCTTTGAGAAGATCGGGCACCCCGTGCTGACATGTCACGGGCCAGTCGAGGAGCCCTGTCCGCTTCTACGCGGAGAGGACTGCTCGCTGGTCGACGAGTCACACGGAGTGCTCTTCAAGCTCGATCTCGACGACCCTCGTCATCGCGCCATCCTTCGCCGGTACCAAGCGCTGCTCAGGCCGGGCACGCCGATCCGGGTCCAGGCAAGACCGGGCCAAGCCTCCCGGTATGCCGAGACCCTGGCGGGTGTCGAGGTATGGGATCACGAGCCCACCATTGGTGAGCTCGACGGGTTTGCCGCTGAGATTGAGGCGGCGGACTCTTAGCGACCGACGGGCGGTGCATTGGGGAGCACCGCCCGCCTGGCCGCGCTTGAAGTCCCTAGTCCCTAGTCCCTAGTCCCTCGTCCCGGTCCTGGTCTCTTTGGCTTGGTGTCAGTCGTCTCCGCTACGTTCACGGTCATGGATTCGGGCATCGTCAGCGTTCAGGGGCCGAGCGACGCCGGGCCGGCAGAGCGTCAGCAGATGCGCTCTCGTGCTCAGGCCGTCTTCGACCGTTTCAAGGTCGACGAGATCACGCGCATCGATGTCCCCGGCCGAGGCGGTGCCGCCACCGAAGGCGAGGACTCCGATGCCGCGTTGCGTGCCGAGGTTCGCCCGCTTGTCCCGGCGCTTCAGAGCGGATCGCTGTTCGGCGGATCTGTGGGCGTCCTGGTCGTCGACGCCCAGAACCTGCTCAAACCGGAGTGCGAGGTTGTGGCGGAGCTGGTCGCCGGCGCTGCCGGAGGGGGCGTGGTCGCGGTGTTCGTGTCGTCAGGTCGAATCCTCGCCCCGCTCGGCAAGGCGCTCGGTGAGGTCGGCGATGTCGTCAAGGTCGCCAAGATCCGCGAGCGCGATGCCGCCGACTGGCTGATCGCAGCTGCTCGCGACCGCCGCCTCGTGCTGCAGTCCGACGGTGTCGATGCGCTGATGCACAGGTTTGGATCGAACATCTCCGCCATCGATCGGGCGCTCGACCAGCTTGCGTCTTCGGGAGAGCCGATCACCGGCGAATCGGTTCGGGCCAGGTTCGCCAATCGGCCCGATGAGCCGATGTGGTACTACGCCGATGCCATTGCTGCAGGCGACGTCGGTGAGGCGTTGCGCAGGCTCGAGGACTTCCTCGTCCACGGACATCCTCTCCAGCTGATGGCGCATCTGGAGGGAGAGCTGCGGCGACGGTCGCTGGCCGCCGCTGCACCCGACATCGAGTCATACGCCGAGTGGGAGGGAGCCAGCCCGGCTGCTTTCCCTGTGAAGAAGGCCTGGCAGCGACGCAATCATTCGACGACGGCCGAGTTACGGCAAGCGCTCGATGCGGTGTCGCGTGCCGACCTCAGTCTCAAGACCGCGCCGGAGTCGACTCATCGAGTCACGATGGAGCGGCTCACGGTTGCGCTGTGCCGGTGGTTCGGCGGAGCCCGCGCCCGCAGAAGATAGCTACCGGCTACCGGCTTCCGGCTGCCGCCGCTAGGGACTAGGAACTAGGGACTCAACCCTGGTACACCCGAACGCCCTTGACCTCGTAGCTGAAGGTCCCTCCGGGTGCTTCGTACGTCACGACGTCGCCGGGTGTGGCTCCGATGAGGGCGGCTCCCAGAGGGCTGTCGGGTGAGGCGAGAAGCATCCCCGCCACCTTGTTCTCAGACGGGGCGACGAAGAATTCGAGCTCGTCGCCGTCGTCGTCGACCACGGTGGCGACGGTGCCGACGGTGATGCGACCGGAGTCCTCGACCTGGCGCACCTCGGAGTTCTCCAGGATGTGCTTGAGCTGGCGGATTCGGGCCTCCATCAGGCCCTGTTCGTTCTTGGCGGCGTCGTACTCGGCGTTCTCACGGAGGTCGCCGTGCGCCCTGGCTTCGGCGATGCGATCCGAGATGCGCTCCCGGCCTTCGGTCGTCAGGGCCGTCAGCTCGTCTTCGAGCTTGGTGCGCGCCGAAGGCGTCAAGAACGTCTTGTCAGAGTTGTCCGACATGTCAGCCGAGACGGGCAACCGCCCGGGCGAGCCTGCTCTTGCGCCTGGCAGCGGTGTTCTTCTTCATCACACCGTGGCTGACGGCCGAATCGATGCGCTTCTGCGCAGCGCGCAGCGCCTCGTCGGCGCCGGCGGCGTCTCCCGCCTCTACGGCGTCGAGAACCCGCTTGGTGCGCGTCTTGACCTCGGACCGCAACGCTTGGTTGCGATCGTGGTGCCGCTCGTTCTGGCGGTTGCGCTTTTTCTGTGATGCGATGTTGGCCATGAGAAAACCCCTGTCCGGAGGGGGAGAGGCCGGAACGTTAGCACCGTCCCTGGCGCCGGTACAATGCTCGGGCCGGGATCCACCGGCCCACTCCTTCCACACTCATGATTACACCTGCGCGAATTCGCAACTTCTCGATCATCGCTCACATCGACCACGGCAAGTCGACCCTTGCCGATCGCATTCTCGAGCTGACCCACGCGGTGTCGGCACGAGACATGCAGGACCAGCTGCTCGACTCCATGGACATCGAGCGTGAGCGAGGCATCACCATCAAGGCCAACGCGGTTCGCCTCGCCTACGACGCCGCCGACGGGCTCGAGTACGTGCTCAACCTGATCGACACCCCGGGACATGTCGACTTCTCGTACGAGGTGTCCCGCAGCCTCCAGGCATGTGAGGGCGCCGTCCTGCTCGTCGACGCCTCTCAGGGAATCGAGGCCCAGACGCTGGCCAATGCGTACCTCGCCATCGAGTCCGGCCTCGAGGTGATCCCGGTCATCAACAAGATCGATCTCCCCGCCGCAGAGCCGGACCGGGTTGCTGCCGAGATCGCCTCGGTGATCGGTGGATCGCCCGACGAGATCCTTCGGGTCTCTGCGAAGACGGGCGCCGGCATCGCCGACCTCCTGGAGTCCATCGTCAAGGATCTTCCCGCCCCCGAGGGCGACCCCGACGGGCCGTTGCGAGCGATCGTGTTCGACTCGTACTACGACCCCTATCGCGGCGTCGTGTGTTACGTCCGCGTGGTCGACGGCGACCTTCACAAGGGCGAGCCGGTGCTCTTCATGGCCACCGGGGAGCAGCATGACGCAGACGAGATCGGGTTCCTGACACCGTCGGCGGTGCCGGTCGAGCGGATTGCCCCGGGTGACGTCGCCTATCTCATCACCGGCGTGAAGGAGATCGACGAAGTACGAGTCGGGGACACCGTGACCCGGGTCTCCGAGCCCGCCACCGAGGCTCTCACCGGGTACCGCGAGCCGATGCCGATGGTGTTCAGCGGGCTGTTCCCCACCGACGGCGACGACTTCGAGCGGCTGCGGGAGGCGCTCGAGAAGCTCAAGCTCAACGACGCCTCGCTCGTCTATGAGGCCGAGACCTCGCGGGCCCTCGGGTTCGGCTTCCGGTGTGGGTTCCTCGGCTTGCTCCACATGGAGATCGTCCGGGAGCGACTGGAGCGCGAGTACGACCTGGACCTGGTGGCGACCGCCCCGTCGGTGGAGTATCAGGCGAATCGGACCGACGGGTCCACCCTCATCGTGCGTTCGCCTCAGGATCTTCCCGAGCCCGCAGCGCTCTCGTCGGTGGCAGAGCCATACGTGAAGGTGATGATCATCACGCCGGCCGAGTACGTGGGAACGGTGATGGAGCTGGTCACCCAGCGGCGGGGCGTGATGGGGGAGATGACCTATCTGTCACCCGAACGCGTCGAGCTGCACTACTTGTTGCCGTTGGCCGAGATCGTGTTCGACTTCTTCGATCATCTCAAGTCGCGCACCCGGGGGTACGCCAGCCTCGACTACGAACCGTCCGAGTACCGCGTGTCCGACCTGGTCAAGGTCGACATCCTGCTCAACGGGGCGCCGGTGGACGCCTTCTCCTCGATCGTCCATAAGGACAAGGCCTATACGTACGGACGGGCCATGGTGAAGCGGCTTCGGGAGCTGATCCCCCGCCAGATGTTCGACATTCCCGTCCAGGCGGCCGTCGGGTCCCGGGTCATCTCCCGCGAGACGATCAAGGCGCGCCGCAAGGACGTCACCGCCAAGTGTTACGGCGGCGACATCACTCGCAAACGCAAGCTGCTGGAGCGTCAGAAAGAGGGCAAGAAGCGGATGAAGATGGTGGGCTCTGTCGAAGTGCCGCAGGAAGCCTTCATCTCCGCTCTGCGGATCGACGAGTGACTGCGCGTCCCGACTCTCCTGAGGTCGCAGACGCTGCCGGATCGTGGCGCTCCGCCTACGTCCACATTCCCTTCTGTTCCCGGCGGTGCCCCTACTGCGACTTCGCAGTCGTGACTCCAGTCGAGACCGAGGTGCCCCACCGCGACTATGTGCAAGCCGTGATCACCGAGATCGGCATGAGCCCGCCGTGGGAGCCTCTCGACGCGATCTCGGTGGGAGGTGGGACGCCGTCGGTGGTCGACCCTGCGCTTCTGGGAGACGTCCTCGCCGCCCTCGACGCCCGGTTCGGGTTGGCACCCGGTGCCGAGATCGGGCTGGAGGCAAATCCGGAGGACTGGCGGCCGCGACGGGCGGAAGCGCTCAGGGAAGCCGGCTTTCGCCGTGTCTCGTTCGGCGCCCAATCCTTCGATCCGATCGTGCTCGACGCCCTCGGTCGTAACCACGAGCCCGCCGACATCGATCAGGCTGTGGCGACGGCCCGAGCCTGCGGATTCGAGAGCGTGAATCTCGACCTGATCTTCGGTACGCCGGGGGAGAGCGTCGCATCGTGGTCCGCAACCCTGGATCGGGCAC
>JABDIW010000342.1 GCA_013003515.1 Acidimicrobiia bacterium | reverse complement strand
GGTTTGGGCGGAGATCTTGCCGGCTCCGGTGACGCGGTACGGGTCTCGCTTGTCGTGTCGGTGCTGGCCACGGCGGTGGCAGTCGGGCTCGGTATCCCGCTCGCCTGGCTCCTTGCCCGCGGCAGTTTCCGGGGCCAGGCCCTGCTGCGGGCAACGGTGCTCCTCCCCATCGTCCTGCCTGCCGTGGTGTCTGGCGTCGCGCTGCTGGCGTCGCTGGGACGGTCGGGTCCCATCGGTGGACTGATCGACGATCTGTTCGGCGTCACGCTGCCCTTCACGACCGCCGGAGCGGTACTGGCGGCATCATTCGTCGCCCTCCCCTTTGTGACGCTCGTCGCCGAGGCAGGCTTCAGGGCCGTCGACCGCAACCTCGAGGAGGTAGCCGCCACCCTCGGAGCCGGACCCTGGCGACGGTTCCGGCGCATCGCCCTTCCCCAGGCCATTCCCGCTCTGGCGGCCGGGGTCGTCCTCGGCTGGGCGCGCGCCCTCGGCGAGTTTGGAGCCACCGTCACGTTTGCCGGCAATCTGAGCGGGAGAACCCAGACGCTCCCTCTCGCCATCTTCTTCGAGCTCGAACGAGACCCGGAGGCGGCCTTCAGCCTCAGCCTCGTCCTCGTGGTCGTTTCGCTTCTCGTACTGACGGCCGCCCGGCGGGCCTGGGTCCGCTGATGATGATCTGCCACGCCGCTGCCGCCCGCAATGGATTCCGACTCGAGGTCGACCTGGAGGCAGCGACCGATGAGATCGTGGCGGTTGTCGGACCAAACGGGGCGGGCAAGTCCTCGCTGCTTCGCATCCTCGCCGGACTCGACCCCTTGGAGGCCGGGCAGATAGTCGTCGACGGGGAGGTCTGGGAAGATCCAGCCGATTCCATTCGCCGCTCGCCCGAGGAGCGGAGCGTCGGCTACGTCCCCCAGGCCGGCTTGCTCTTCCCGCACCTGAGTGTTCGCGAGAACGTTGCATTCGGTTGTGCCGAGGAGGAAGAGGCCGATGTGTGGCTCGGCCGCCTCGGCCTCGAGGACCTGATCGACGCGAGGCCGTCGGAGCTATCCGGTGGCCAGGCCCAGTTGGTGGCCCTGGCGCGAGCCCAGGTGGGCCGGCCGGCCCTCCTCCTGCTCGACGAACCGCTCGCCTCGGTGGACGCTGCCAATCGTGCCGCCGTCCGTCGAGTTCTCCGTCGCCAGCTGCATGACAGTCCTGGGTATCGCATCCTCGTCACGCACGATCCGCTCGAGGCCGCCGCGCTCGCCGACCGGATCGTGGTGCTCGACAACGGCCGGGTGACGCAGGATGGCACCATCGACGACCTCCGGACCCATCCCCGTTCGACCTACGTCGCCGAGCTCGTTGGGATGAACTTCTTCTCCGGCGAGGCGTCGGGCGGGACGATCACCCTTCCCGACGGCGGAGTGATCGTCAGTGCGTCCACTCTGAATGGAGCCGCCCTGGCCTCGGTGCATCCCCGGGCCGTTTCGCTCTACCTGTCGCGACCGACCGGCTCGCCCCGCAACGTCTGGCTGGGACACATTGCGTCGATCGAGCCGAGCCTGGAGCAGGTTCGTGTCCACGTGACCGGACCGGTCGACCTCGTGGCCGAGGTCACGCATGCCGGCGCGGATGCCTTCTCCGAGGGCGATGACGTCTGGGTGGCTCTCAAGGCCTCAGAAGTGCTCGCCTATCCGCGTTGAATGGAACCAATTCCGAGCAGCAGGCGTTACCTTTCCCAGACCATGCGAAGACTCATCATCCTCATCGCCATCGCGCTCGTCGCCGCAGCCTGCGGCAGCGACGGCACGTCTGATACCTTCACCGCCCCCGAAACCACTCTCGGAGAACCGGCCGGCACGACCTCACCCACAACGGCCGACGCCGGTACGACCTCGACGATCCCCACCGGTGGCGACACCACGACGACTCCCCCGGCCACACCAGCGGAGCTCCCGGATTCTGACTACCCAGATGTCGTCGTGGCAGACCTGGCGGGCGGAGAGCTCAACCTCAAGGAACTCGCGCTCGAAACCGAGCCGGTTCTGTTGTGGTTCTGGGCTCCCCATTGACCCACCTGCCGTCGGGAAGCTCCCGACGTCGAGCAGTTTGCTCGAGACAATGCAGATACCGTGACCGTCATCGGCCTCGGCGCTCAGGACACCTATCAGGAGGCCCTCGACTTCGTGGATGCCTACGGGACCAAGTCATTCCGCATGCTCTACGACGAGTCGTTCGAGTCGTGGGACGTGCTCGGTATCCGCGGCCAGCCGATTGCCATTCTCTTTGACACCGAAGGACGCGGCCAGACCACCTGGTACGGCCCGTTCGACGAGACCGAGGTTCTGGAGCAGGCGGCAAGCCTCTAGGAGCCGGCGGCTCGGGCGATCGTCACCGTCAGAGACCGGTGGTCGCTTCCCGCCGATTCGCCGAAGGAAAACGACGTCGTGGTCAGCTCCGGCGTGTGCAGCGCGTGATCAATCGGGATCTTGAATGGCCCCCACCCCGCCGGCCAGCTCCCCGCCACTCCCCTGCCGCTCTGCCCGTCGATGAGTCCGGTATCGAGCAGGTCGCGGAATGCACCCGTCCACGGCGTGGCATTGAAGTCACCGATGAGAACCATCGGTGACTCCCGCTCTGCGACCCGTCGTCCTGCCCCGGCCAACTGGTCGTCCCGCGCCGACGATCGTGCCTCCCGGCCGGGCGACGAGGTGTGAAAGCCGAGCATCTCGATCGGCTCGTCACCCAGTTCGAGATTCAGCAGAACCGCCGGTACCTCGCTGACCCCGAGATTGGTGAGACGTCCGGTCACCGACGGGTCGCGGGTCAACGCCAGCAAGCCGACCGGTGTGCGCGCCGGGGTCCCCGCCACCGGCTGAAACTCGAGATCGGCCTTCTCGAGCAGGTCCAACAAGGCGGGCGTGACTTCAGCCAGCAGGATGACATCGGCCTCGGCCGTTCGGACGAAGTCGACCACCCGTTCCGTCTCGGGATTGCCGGCCGCGGTATTGAGGTGGACGATTGTGAGCCGATCGGGTCCGGTAGGTTCGGCGATCGAGCCCCACCAGTACGGGCCAACGGCGAGGAAATTGATAACGACGGCAACGGCCACAACGCCGACCGGGATCCACCAGCGGTTCCATATCAAGGCGATGAGTGCCAGGACGCCGAGCCAGAGGTACTGGAACCGGAAGTTCCCAACGAGGTCGAAGACCCAGCTTGCTCGCCCAAGGAAACCGAGCAGGGTGCCAAGCACCACGACGGTCCCGACCGCGATTCCGGCCATCCCCACCGACCATCTCGCCGTCATGGGGTGAAGAACTGTTTACGGAGATAGAGCAGCCAACCCACGGAGGAGACGGCGGCGAACGCCCACCACTGAATGGCGTAGAGGATATGGGGCCGGCTCGTCGGCGATGGCTCGGGAAGGAGAACGGTCGGCAGACCGCCGGGATCCGGTTGCTCGGCAATCAGCTCGAGGTAGGCCGGGAAGAGGGCGTTGCCAAACTGCGGATTGAGCCGATCGAGGTCGAGGCGGGCGATGACCTCTAGTTCACCCTCCTCGGGATTCTGCGGGCCCAGACTCGAGCGACCCTGGCTGAGACGAACCGTCCCGACCACCTCAATGGGCCCGCTC
>JABDIW010000301.1 GCA_013003515.1 Acidimicrobiia bacterium | reverse complement strand
CGGGCTGGAAGGCCGGCAGGGTCGTGGGCAGCTTGTCGCAGTTGACCCGGTAGTTGCGGATATCCGGACTGGCGTCGGAGGCGTAGACAACTTTGGCGTCGTCGACGACGTCGGCCACGATGTCACCGACGTCACGCACCTGGTAGTTCTCACTCGTCACGCCGACGTTGAAGGCCTCGTTGTGGATGAGCTCGCGGGGTGCCTCCAGCACGGCCAGGAACGCCCGCGAGATGTCTTCGATGTGCACGAGGGGCCGCCACGGGCTGCCGTCGCTCTTGATGAGCGCCTCGCCGTCCAGGTAGGCAAACCCGACCAGGTTGTTCACCACGAGGTCGGCGCGCAATCGGGGCGAGAAGCCGTACGCGGTCGAGCTGCGCATGAACGTGGGGCTGAAGTCGTCGTCGGCCATGGGACCGACATCCTGCTCGGTGTTGATCTTGGACCAGCCGTAGGGAGTGACCGGGTTGAACTCGGCCGACTCGTCGATGTAGTCGTCGCCCGACGAGCCATACAGGCTGCACGAAGATGAGAAGATGAATCGGGACACGCCGGCCGCCTTGGCGGTGCGGGCCAGGTGGACCGATGCCTGGTGGTTTATGTCGTACGTGCAGTCGGCATTGAGGTCGCCGAGCGGGTCGTTCGAGATGCCGGCCAGATGGATGACGGCGTCGATGCCGGCCATGTCCTCTGCGGTGACGTCGCGGATGTCGCCGTGACGGGCCACGAACGGGGCTCCGCCGTCCGGACCGATGGTGCAGTGGGAGAACAGATACGTGTCGAGGCCGATGACCTGGTGGCCCGCCGCCTGCAGCAGCGGCACCATGACCGACCCGATATATCCGTTGTGTCCGGTGACAAGAACTCTCATGACTGCTCCCAAACTCGCCAGGGTGGATTACCCGATTCCCACAGGGACTCCAGGAGTTTCTTGTCTCGTATGGTGTCCATGCACTGCCAAAATCCGTCGTGGCGATATGCCATCAGCTCGCCGTCGGCGGCCAGGGTTTCGAGCGGCTCATGCTCCCACTGCGTGTCGTCACCCGCGATGTAATCGAAGATGGCGGGCTCGAGGACGAAGAAGGCGCCGTTGATCCAGCCTTCCTCCAGTTGCGGCTTCTCTGAGAACTCCACAACCCGGTCCTCGTCCAGGTCGAGCTTGCCGAATCGGGCGGGGGGACGGACCGCCGTGACCGTCGCCAGCTTGCCGTGGGACCGATGGAACTTCAGCAATTCGTCGAGATCGATCGAAGAAACGCCATCACCCCAGGTGAGCATGAATGTCTCGTCACCGAGTACCGGAGCGAGACGCTTGATACGCCCACCGGTGGCCGTGTCGCGCCCGGTCTCGATCAGTTCGATGACCCAGTCCTCGATGGAATTCCCGTTGCGAGTCGATTGCAGCGTGCCGGCGCCCAGGTCGACGGTGAGATTGGAGCTCTGATGGCGGTAGTCGGAGAAGAACCGCTTGATGTAGTCACCTTTGTAGCCGAGGGCAACGGCGAAGTCGCGATACCCGTAGAACGAGTAGTGCTTCATGATGTGCCAGAGAATCGGACGGCCGCCGATCTCGACCATCGGCTTGGGCCGGATTTCGGTCTCCTCGGCCAGCCTCGTACCCAGCCCACCGGCAAGGATTGCCACTTTCATTCCAGATTTCCCTCTCGATCTCGCGCGTTACGCCCGGCAACCGGCCTCTCCGCAACCACTTACAGTGGTCAGCGTACCTCGAATAGCAAATTCGCGCATCAGGCTGGTGGCGGCTTCTCCGACCCCCGGGCGA
>JABDIW010000295.1 GCA_013003515.1 Acidimicrobiia bacterium | reverse complement strand
ACCTCGTCGTACTTGCCGTGCGCAGCGATGATGTCCACGCCGGGAGCGCCGTACGTCGGCATCATCCACTCGGCCAGCGGGTTCGGGCCACGAGAGCTGAACCCGGCCAGGCGGTCGGCGTTGTCGGGTGACACGTTGCGGGTAGCGCCCTGGATCTCAGCCATGTGGCCGGTCCCGGACTGCAGCCACGGAATCAGCGTGTCCTCACCCACGGCCTGCTCGATGTGGACACCGGGCACCTCGTGGGGGTCGCCCACCAGGCCGGCGCCGTTGTCGACGAGCACGTAGCCGCCGGCACCCGAGAAGGCGGCATTGGCGCCCTTCTCGACACGGCCGAAGGTGCCACGCTGACACACGACGATCTGACCGGTGAACGTGCCCTCGGGCCACGGCGAGATGTTGTCGCCGAGGTCGCCGACACCGCACAGCTCGGGGCTGTCCGTCAGCTCGGACGGGTAGTCACCGGCGAACACGATGGGAGTCTGTCCCAGTGCTGAGGTGAAGCCGAGACCCGGGATGTCGGCCGGAGCCTCGGTGTCGCCACCGCTCATGTTGATCAGTGCGTTCGGATAGGCACGGTCGTGCGTGAATGCGGCGACATGTCCGATCCAGGGGGCATTCGGAGAACCGGACGTTGCCGGGTCCGGGCCCTCGTTGCCAGCCGAGTGCGCCACGAAGACGCCGGCGTCACGAGCCCCGAGGAATGCCAGGTCGTCGGCTTCGGCCCACGGGTTCGTGGCCGAGGGCGAACCGATCGAGTAGTTGATGACATCGACACCGTCGATCACGGCCTGGTTGATGGCGGCGACGATGCCGTCACCGTTACATGAACCCTGGCCGAGCGAGTCATCGCCACACACCCGGTACGAGATGATGTTGGCGTGCGGCGCGACACCGGAGATGTCGACGTCGATGCTCAACGTTGGTGCGTTCAGCGTGGCGGTGATGAAGTTCCCGGCTGTGGTGCTCGCCGTGTGGGAACCGTGACCGTCAGCGTCGAAGGCATTGGTATCGGGGTCATCGGTCGGGAAGAAGTCGAAGGCACCGATGAGCTTGTCGTTACAGACGAACGTGTCGTCGTACTGGTCGACGTTGGCCGCATCACAAGCACCGACGTACACACCGTCGCCGTACGGATTGGTGTGGTCGTAACCGTCACCACCGATGTCGGCGAACGACGGGTTCGAGGGGTTGATGCCGGAGTCGATGATGCCGGCGATGATTCCTTCGCCGTAGAAGCCGTCGACACCGGCAACTGCGGTTCCGTCCCAGACGGCGGGAGCGCCGATCCAGGCCGGGCCGTTGTCGGTGTCGAGGGTGTGAACGGTGTTCTTCTCGACGTTGGCGACGCCGCTCATCTTCCAGGTGGCCAGCGCCTCATCGGGGGAGAGCCACACGGAGAAGCCGTTGAAGGCAACCTCGTAGGTGAACCGCGGCTCGATGGAACGACCGAAGTCTGCACTCATCCGGGCCAGCACGTCAGCGCGACGCGCCGTCAGGTAGTCGGCGTACTCCTGCGATTCGGGCGTGGCGGCGTCGAGCTGCTCGTCGCCGGTTGCATTCGGGCTGGTGGCGGCAAGGCCGTTCACGCCACCCTCATATGAAGCGACCGGATCGTCCGACAGTCGAACGATCCACACTCCTGGTGTTTCGTTCTTGAACTTGTCCGGGACGACGACGGTTGCCGTTGCCTCCTGGAGCTTGTCGGCCGGCGACCCCTGGTCGAGGTCGGCGATCGGCACACGGGCCGATACGGGTGTTGCCAAGGTCGTGGCGAGCGCGAGGGTCGCCACGATGATCATCAGTCTGCGAAGTTTACGAGACACGGGTGCATTCCTCCTCTAGTCCTGTTGTCGCCGGACCAAGGCAGGAATAGCCCCACGGAACCCCCTCAACAGAGATCCCGCCGCTCCTCCCCAGTGCGGCGAGCACCAACGCTGACTGTAGCCGCGTTTGTCCGACTACTTCAAGTGGTTTTGGTGACTACTCCGGATACCTGACCCCGAACTGGTCACTGTCGGGCTATCCCCGGCGATTCGGTACGATCCACACCATGAACAACGTCAAGACAGTTGGCCTTCTCGCCCTCCTCGGGGGCGTCTTCGTGGTCGTCGGATTCGGCCTCGGGGGTCAGAGCGGCGCCATCGTGGCGCTCGGATTCGCCGGGCTGCTCAATTTCGCCATGTACTTCTTCTCCGACAAGCTGGCGCTTCGCTCGGCTCGAGCGGTCGCGGTGGAGGAGAGCCAGTTGCCCGAGGTCTATTCCATCGTGCGATCGCTCGCCCAGCGCGAGAACATGCCCATGCCGTCGATCTACTTCATCGACGCGCCGCAACCGAACGCATTCGCCACCGGGCGCAACCCCAACCATGCCGCCGTCGCCGTCACCCGCGGGATCGTGGAGATGATGACGTCGGTCGAGCTGGAAGGCGTCCTCGCCCACGAGCTCGCTCACGTCAAGAACCGCGACATCCTCATCGGCACGATCGCAGCGACCGTCGGTGCCGCTCTGTCCTTCGTGGCTCGCATGGCCTTCTGGGGCGGTCTCGGTGGGAACCGGCGTGACAGCGGGGCGGTCGGGGCGATCATCAGCATCGTTGCCATCATCGTGGCGCCGCTGGCGGCGATGATCATCCAGATGGCGATCAGCCGCTCCCGTGAGTTCCAGGCCGACAGGTCGGGGGCAGAGACGACCGGGTCTCCGCTCAACCTCGCCAGCGCGCTTCAGAAGCTCGAAGCCGGCACG
>JABDIW010000293.1 GCA_013003515.1 Acidimicrobiia bacterium | reverse complement strand
TGTGAATGGCGATGACGGTGTCCACCTCGTCCGTCTTCAGCAGCTCGTCGAGACACGCCTCGTATTGCTCGGGGCCGGCTGAAGCGATCATGTCGATGGGATTGAGGACCGCAGCCTCGGGTGAGAGGTGGGCGCGGAGCCGGTCCTGGAGCTGGGGAGAGAGCTCGACGACCTCGAGGCCCTCACCTTCGAGTGCATCCACGGCGAGGATCGCCGGGCCACCAGCGTTGGTGAGCACGGCGACCCTGCGGCCTTTTGGCACGGGCTGGTTGGCGAGCAACGCGGTGACGTCGAACAGGCCCTCCAGGGTCGAGGTTCGGATGACACCCGACTGGTTGAACACTGCGTCGACGGCGACATCGAGCGAGGCGAGCGATCCGGTGTGGCTCGAGGCCGCCCGGGCTCCGGCCGAGGTCCGCCCCGACTTGAGAGCGACGACCGGCTTCTTCTTGGCGACCCTGCGGGCAATCCGGCCGAAGCGGCGCGGGTTCCCGAACGACTCCAGGTACAGGAGGATGACGTCGGTGTTCGGATCCTCTTCCCAATACAGGAGCAGATCGTTACCGGACACGTCCGCCTTGTTCCCCACGCTGACGAACGACGAGATCCCGATGTGCGCCCGGTCGGCGTAGTCGAGGATGGCGATGCCGAGGGCACCCGACTGGCTCGACATGGCGACGTTCCCCGACGGCGGCGTGAGTGGGCCGAACTGGCCATCGAGATTGACCGCCGGGTCGCTGTTGACGAGCCCCATGCAGTTGGGGCCCACCATCCGGATGCCGTTGGAGCGCACCACATCGAGCAGCTCGGCCTCGAGCCTGGCGCCCTCTTCGCCCGTCTCGGAGAATCCGGCCGAGATCACCACGATGCCTTTGACGCCCTTGGCGGCACACTCCTCGACGATGGCGGTGACGTACTGCGCGGGCACGACGATGAAGGCCAGGTCGACGGGGTCGGGGATATCCGAGACCGTCTGGTAGGCCCTGACGCTCTGGATCGACTGCGCCGAAGGGTTCACCGGGAAGACCGGGCCGATGAAGTTCCCCCGCACGAGGTTGGCGAACAACCGCCCCCCGATCGAGGCAGGATCGCGACTGGCTCCGATCACTGCCACCGACAGCGGGTAGAACAACGGCGCGATCGAGGCTGACACCGCACGCTGCTCCTGCAGCCACTCGGCTGCCAGGGTTTCCTCGGTGTCTTCGGTGGGGAAGTCCACGGTGTAGACGCCGGCCTCGAGCTCACGGTGCATGACGAAGCCCGCGTTGCGGAACACACGCATCATCACGTGATTGGCGTTCAGGACGAATGCCCGAAATGCGCTGATGCCGTTCTCCCGGGCGTAGTCGGTGAGATGAGCCAGCAGCCGGGTTCCGATGCCGCGTCCTTGCTGGTCGTCGGCCACCGAGAACGCCACCTCGGCCACGGAGGCGTCGTCCGGCTCACGGTCGTAGCGACCAACGGCGACGAGCTTCTTCTTGTGCTCGACAACGAACGCCATGCGATCGACGTAGTCGAGGAGGGTGAAGTGGTCGAGCTCGTCCTCGGAGAGCTGGCCCTTGACCTGCATGAACCGGTAGTACTGGCTGCGTTCCCCCATGGCAGCGACGAGTTCCTGCAGACCCTCACGGTCCTCAGGCAGGATCGGTCGCATGCGCACGGTCTTGCCATCGTTGAGGGCGACGTCTGAGACCCAGTCGGCGGGATAGTTGCGAGGCGTTGTGGTCATGGGCCGATGCTAGGCCCCGGCCACGCCCATGGTTCTCGGCGAAATCCTCCACCTATCGGGACCATCGGTCGATAGATCCCCAATGGACAACGCTGCGGATCTACGCGTCCTATTGGGCTCGCGCCATGCCCTCATCCTGGCCGAGACCCAGGACGAGGAGCGCTTCTTCTCGATCGTCCATCGCGCCGCAACCGAGCTCGAGGTTCCCGTCTGGCTGTGGTCGAGCACGGCCGGTCTCGGCAGGGTGGGCCAGCCAAGTCAGTACGGCACCCGCAACCCGCACATCGCCATCCAGTTCGTCCACGACGTGGAGCTCCCCGGCGTCTACGTGTTCGCCGACGCCCACCCGATCCTGGAGGACGCCAGGGTGGTGCGAGGCATCAAGGAGCTCGCCATGAGCTCTCCTGAGGGCCAGACAGTCATCCTCACCGCCCCCAAACACGAGGTGCCCGTCGAACTGGAAGGCCTGGCCCACGTGTGGAGGTTGCGACCACCAGACGCCCATGAATTGCGGGAGCTCGCCGAGCGAACCTTCAACGACCTCGCGCAGCGTCGCCTGACCGTCGATCTCTCTCCGGCCGCCATGGAAGAGCTGGTGGGTGCGCTGGCAGGTCTCAGCCTCGGTGAAGCCGATCGCTTGATCCAGCGGGCCGCGTTGGCCGATGGTTCGGTCTCGGCAGATGATCTCCCGGCCATCCGCCATGCCAAGGCGGAGCTGTTGGCATCCGATGGCATCCTCGAGCTGGTCGAGTCGACCGTCGGGAGCCTCGACGACGTCGGCGGCTTCGACAACCTCAAAGAGTGGCTCACCGTCCGTTCGGCCGTGTTCACTGGCACCGAGGTTGCAGGCATCGATCGACCGAAGGGCATGCTCTTGACCGGCATCCCGGGTGCCGGCAAGTCCTTGATCGCCAAGACCGTCGCCTCGGCGTGGGGTGTTCCCCTGGTGCTGCTCGATCCGGCCCGGCTCTACTCGAAGTACATCGGGGAGTCCGAGGACCGCCTGATCCGTGCCCTCGAGTCGGTGGAGGCGATGTCTCCGGCCGTGCTGTGGATCGACGAGATCGAAAAGGGGTTCGCAACATCCGGCGAGGGCGACGGCGGCGTGAGCCGGCGGATGCTGGGCACCTTCTTGCGTTGGATGCAGGACCGACCGGGCGGTGTCTTCGTCGTTGCCACCGCCAATGAAGTGTCTTCGCTTCCCCCGGAGTTCCTGCGCCGGGGCCGTTTCGATGAGATCTTCTTCGTCGACCTCCCGACCCGCGAGGCGAGACACGCCATCTTCTCGACTCACCTGAGCAGACGTGAGCTCGATCCCGAGCGGTTCGACCTCGACGACCTGGTGGCGGCCACCCACGGGTTCTCCGGGGCCGAGATCGAGACGTGCATCGTCGGCGCCCTGTATCGAGCACTCGCCGAGAAGCGCGAGGCGACCAACGTCGACGTCGCCGCAGAGGTCGACGCCACCGTGCCGCTGTCGGTGTCTAGAGCCGAAGACGTGGCCGCTCTGCGGTCCTGGGCCCAGGGCCGGGCGGCAATCGCCTGACCCCACCGGATGCTTCCCGTAGCGTCAGATGCATGGAGCAGGTTCTCGGGCCGGTACACCTCGTGAGAATCGGCCGTGTGAGGTTCCCGGTGGCCGCCGTCATCGGCAAGGCCCCCGACGGGTCCGCCGTGACCCACGCACGGCTGGGGCGCGACGGCTGGCTCAGGGTGTACTTCGGTCCTGGCAGGCGGGTTCGCGTGAGCGATGGCACGGAGTGGCGGATCCGAGCTACGGGATACGGGCCCTACATCGCGCCGATGGTGACGAACGACAACGGCAAGCTGGCGCTCGCCCTGCCCCATGGCAAACGCTCCTATGGCATCAACGGCCGGGACTTCGCCTTCAACCTGTATCCGGCAGGGCGTCTCGGGGTCCGCAGGCCAACCTGGGTGCTGCGGGAGCATGAGACGGAGCTGGCGACGCTGGATGCAGGTTCCCTGAACGCTCAGCACCCCGTGCCGCTCGCGGCCGCACTGCTGTGCTGGACGGTGGCGAAGTTCGGCATTCCCGGTGAAGCCGCCCTCGAGGTCCCTTCGATGCAGTGGAAGTGACCAGCGTCTCTAGGTCAGCACCACCAGATCGAGCAGAGACTCGTCGTAGAACGCGGTCTCGCCGTCGGGCATCAGGACCACGCGGTCGGGCACCATCTCCTCGACGAACTCACGGTCGTGGCTCACCAGGATCAAGGTCCCGGCATAGAGGGCGATGGCATCGAGAAGCGCGTCACGCGCCTGGGGATCGAGGTTGTTGGTCGGCTCGTCGAGGAGGAGGACGTTGTGGCCCCCCGTCACGATCTGGGCCAATGCCAGCTTCGTCTTCTCCCCGCCCGACAACGTCCCGGCGTCCTGTTCGATCTTGTCGGCAAGCAGGAAGTGGCCCAGGATCGACCGCAGCTCCTTGTCGGGCAGCGGCGACACCTTCCTCATGTGGTCGAGTACCGAGGTGCCGGAGCGGATCTCTTCGTGCTCCTGGGCGTAGTACCCCAATGAGGCGTTGTGACCGATGCTCACCTCTCCGGTGTCTGCGGTCTCGTTTCCGGCGAGGATCTTCAGCAAGGTCGTCTTGCCGGCCCCGTTGAGACCCATGATCAGCAGCCGCTCGCCACGATCGACATCCACTCGCACATCCACGAACACGACGTTGTCGTCGAACGCCTTCGACAGCCCGTTTGCCAGGAGCGGAGTCTTCCCCGATGGACGGGGTTGGGGGAAGTGCATCGCCACCTTGCGCTCGGAAGGGCCGACCTCAGTGCGTTTCGCCTTGAGCTTCGCCACCCGGGTCTCCCAGGACCGGGCCCGCTTGGCCATCTTCTCCGT
Organism: Acidimicrobiia bacterium; assembly: GCA_013003515.1. Classification (GTDB taxonomy): domain Bacteria; phylum Actinomycetota; class Acidimicrobiia; order Spongiisociales; family UBA5794; genus JABDIW01. The sequence continues at coordinate 7,384 of JABDIW010000293.1, read as the reverse complement.
CGACCCCTTGAAACGGCGGATTCCCTCCTCGAGGCGGGCGATGGTGGCGTCCTGGTGTTTGCGCTCCTTGATCCGTTGTTCGCGGCGCCGGTCGCGCTCCGAGATGTAGTACGAGTAGTTGCCGCGGAACATCTCTACTCGTCCCCCCTCCAGAGCGAGGACCGACGTGATCGACTCGTCGAGGAGCGGAAGGTCGTGGGAGATGACCAACAGACCACCGCGGTAGTTGCCGAGAAAGGCCATCAACCAGGCCTTGGCGTCGAGGTCGAGGTGGTTGGTCGGCTCATCGAGCAGGAGCACATCGGTCTCGGCGAACAGGATGCGGGCGAGTTCGACCCGCCGCCGCTGGCCTCCCGACATCGTGGCCAGCCCCTGGTCCAGCTCGTCTGACGAGATGCCAAGCGAGGCGGCGAACCGCTTCGCCTCGGCCTCCGCCACGTAGCCGCCCCGTGACTGGAACTCGGTGTCCAGCCTCGAGAACCGGGCGATGAGCTTGTCCAGCGAACCACCCTCGGCCGTCTCCATCTTGAGGCGCACCTCTTCCATCTGTGACCGCAACGACCCGATGTCGCGGGCAGTGAGGACCCGCTCGAGAGCCGTCACCTCGCCTTCCGCAAGCTCCGGGAGGTGGGCATCCTGCGAGAGGTAGCCGACCACCCCGCTCCGGGTGATCGTCCCCGCCTCCGGCATCGAACGGTCGGCGAGGGTTCGCATCAACGTGGTCTTGCCCGCGCCGTTGCGGCCGACGAGGCCGATCTTGTCACCGGATTGCACGGTGAGGTCGACGTCGGAGATCAGCCGGCGGGCACCGGCTTCGATGTTGAGGCCACGAGCGATGATCATCGGCGGGGAACGGTACTCGGCGGGCCGGGCGATGCCTCCAGTTCAGGTCTGGGCGCTCGATGCCGATATGTCGGGATGAAACGCCTCGTGGCCTCGCTGGTACTCGCCTCGCTCGCCGCTGCCTGTGGCGGTGACCCGGCCCCCACCTCGACCACGACCCCGACGGAGCCCCAGACTCAGCAGGGACGTCTTGTCGAGCGGGCCACATCCACAGCCGACCTGCTGGAAGACCGCACTGCGTCAATCAACGAGCAGCTATCTCCCTGAGCGAAGGCGCCGAGCGATCCACACCAGGGATCTGACCGCTCCGATGGCGTCCCGACGCGAGACGAGCCCCGACACCGGAGCCAACGACACATGGCGGAGGCCTGCCTCCACGTAGTCGCGGAGCTGATCGAGGATCCGCTCCTTCGTTCCCCACACCACCAGGTCCGCAAGCAAGTCCACCGGCACCTCGGCCATGGCGGTTCTCAGCTCCCCGCTCGAGTACTGCGACGGGATGATGTCGATCATGCCGCCGAAGCCCTCGCCGAGAGGATGGACGAGCCCTGCCGCCTGCCACACCTCGTCGGTGGCGAGCAGCGCGGAGAGACGAGCGGGCGGCGAGTCGAGGAGCTTGCGGGCATGCCGCTCGGACCGCCCGATCACGCAGAACACCTGATATCCAGGGGTGATCGCCGACGGGTCGCGACCCGCCAGCCGGGCTGCGGAGCGAATCGCGTGCAGCCGGCCCGAGTACTCGTCCGGCGTCATCGGCAACGTCGGCCACCACCCGTCACCGTAGGTTCCGGTGAGCCTCAGCATCCGCGGCCCGTGTGCGGCAACCCATATCTCGGGGGCACCCACCGGCCCGGGCCGCAGATCCATCTCGGCATGGTCGAGCTGGTGGAACCGGCCGGAGAAGTCGACAGGCTGCGCCGAGTCGAACACCGAACGGATGATCTGGAGCGCCTCGTCGAGCCGGGACACCGGTGCTGAGAAGTCGAGCCCATACGGCTCGATGTTCTCCCGCTCCCCCGACCCGATCCCGAGGATGGGACGCCGCTTCACGATGTGGGTCAGCGTCAGGAATGCCTGGGCGAGCAGCATCGGGTGACGGCGGATCGGTTCGGTCACACCGACGGCAAGCCTCACGTTCCCTGCCTTCGCCGCCAGGTATCCCAGGAGAGTCTGGTAGTCGTAATAGGCGTCAGGCGTCGTGCCCGGCTTGGCCATCCACGAGAAGTCCTCGTCCCATATCGCCTTCGGGAAGAACCCGACGAAGTGGTCGACCGTCCACAGCGTGTCGAACCACGGCGTCTTGGCCAGCCGCATCGCCATGTCGATCTGCCGCAACGGTGGCTGGGTGCCGCCCGAGAGGCCGACCGTCACCTCACTCATCGGCGTCGAGCTGGAGATAGGAGCGAGCCACGAGCTCCCGAAATGTCGGCTCTGGGAACGGGGATCCAGACACCGGGACCTCGGCGACAGGGATGCCGGCGGCGTGAGCGGTGCGGGCGATGTCGACGCCGGCAGCGATGGAGGATCTCTGCGCCTCGACAATGGCCAGATCGATGGTGTCTCCGTGCCCGGGCACCACCACCTCCGGGCGAGTCGCGATCACTGAATCCAGGGTCAACGGCCAGTCGAGCGGATATCCGTCACCGAAGAAGGGGGGCGCCGACTCCTCGACGATGTCGCCCGCATAGAGGACGGGCGCATCGGTGACACCGACGACGATGTCCGCATCGGTGTGAGCGAGGCCGTGGAATGTCAGCGTCAGGCCACGACCACCGAGATCGATGAATGCCATGTCGTCGAAGGTCCCCGTTGGTGGCACGACTTCCAGGTCGTCGAGCTCGTGATGGCGCTCGGGGCGGAACCAATGCTTGACGGCCTCGATCTCGGCGGCACCGACAGCTTCGAGGACCTCCTGGCACCGGGTATGCCCCCAGATCGACGAGCCCGAGAAGGCGGCGTTGCCCCAGGCGTGATCCCAGTGCCAGTGGGTGTTGATCACCCACCGAATCGGCTGGTCGGTCACGGTGCGCACGGCGTCGACGAGATCCTTGCCGGCCGTTGGTGTCTCCCGTGTGTCGATGACGGCGACCCCGTCCGAACCGACCACGATCCCGCAGTTGAGGTCGAGAGCCTCGTGGCGACGCCGATAGACGCCTGGAAACAGCTCCTCGATCGTCCCGGTCACGGTTGGTCGAGCCCCCGACGGCGGACCTCCTCGAGGATGGCGGCGTCGTCATACGAGAGGAGTGCGGGGTCCCAGGGCTTGGCCTGTATCGGTGCGTCCTGCAGGAGCAGTTCGGCGACCTCATCGCGGAGGGTGCGGGCCCAGGCACGGCCTTCGGCTTCGAGATGACGCGACAGGGTCCCATCCGGGTTGGCAATGAACACTGCCGCCAGGGAGTGCGGGTTCCCCCGGGAACCTCTCTCCCCGTACACGAGGATCACCGACCCGGATTCGACATCCTGAACGCCGCCATCGGCGATGAAGTCGCCCTCGAAGGCCCAGCCATTGGTCTTGGAGACGTCGACGAAGGTGACGACCTTGGCCCAGTGGCGGCGGCGCTCGTCACCGAGCTGGGGAACATCGACCGCGATGATCGGCTTGGACATCGAAACACCGTACCAACGGAGACCGGACCTAGCCTCCCCTCCGTCACCGAGCGAGGAGCACACATGGATGTCGGCATGATCGGCTTGGGGAAGATGGGCGCCAACATGGCACGGCGCCTGATCGAGGCGGGCCATCGGGTGGTGGGCTTCGATCTCAACCAGGACGCAGTAGCCGACCTCGTCGCCACGGGCGCCGAGGGGGCCCCGTCTCTGGAGGCGATGGCAGCACTGCTTCCAACCCCTCGCGTGCTGTGGATCATGGTTCCTGCCGGCAGACCCGTCGAGGCCACGATCGAGGGGCTCCTCCCCCATCTCGAGCCCGGCGACATCCTCATCGACGGTGGCAACTCCAACTACAAGGACACGGCCCGCCGCGGTGCTGAGTGCCTGGCAGCCGGGCTCAACATGATCGATGTCGGGACTTCGGGCGGGATTTGGGGCCTCACCGAGGGCTACTCGATGATGGTTGGCGGCGACGACCAGGCCGTGTCGACGATCACCCCCGTCCTGGAGACCCTGGCCCCGAGCCCGTCCACGGGATGGGGACACGTGGGGCCCTCAGGCGCCGGCCACTTCGCCAAGATGGTCCACAACGGGGTCGAATACGGCCTCATGCAGGCGTACGCAGAGGGCTTCGCCATCATGGCGGCCAAGGACGAGTTCGACCTCGACCTGCACCAGGTCGCCGAGATCTGGAGGTTTGGCTCGGTTGTTCGGTCCTGGCTCCTGGATCTCACCGCCGACGCCCTCGCCGAGAACGCATCGATGGAAGGCATCGCCCCCTTCGTCCCCGACTCGGGAGAAGGCCGGTGGACCGTGAAGGAGTCGATCGACCTGAACGTGTCGGCACCGGTGATCACTCTCTCGCTGCTGCGCCGCATCGCATCACGGGATGAGGTCGAATACTCGGACCGCCTGGTGTCGGCGATGCGCAACCAGTTCGGCGGCCATGCGGTGAAGACCGAGTAGGCCCAGGATCGATCTCGGCTGCGGTAGCGTTCGAGACATCTATGTCATCATCCCCTCAACCCGCAGCGGAACTGGCGAAGCTCCAGTTCACCCTGGAAGCCGCCAACGCCGCGACATGGGACATCGACCTCGTCGCCAACACCGTGGTGTGGTCAGAGAACGCCGAGCAGGTGCTTGGCCTGCGCCCAGGCGCCTTGTCGACGACGTTCGTCGCCGAGCCGGAGTGGATTCACCCCGAGGATCGGGCTCGCACGCTGACTGCACTGTGGGAAGCAGCTCGAGGAGGCGAGACCTACGTCATCGAACACCGGATCGTCACCGCCGATGGTGAGACCAGGTGGGTGACGGCTCGCGGCGGGGCAGTCCTGGATGACGACGGGTCGCCGGCACGGGTGGTCGGGGTTCTCGTGGACATCACCGACCGTCAGCTGCTGGCCGAACGGCTGCGAGGTGAGCTCGCTGCCAAGGACCGGTTCCTCACGACCATCGGGCACGAACTGCGGACGCCGTTGACGGCCATCCTCGGCTTCTCCGCCGAGTTGCATGACCGGCTCAGTGACGAAGAGCTGGCACCGGTCCGCGACATCGCCCAGATCATCACGCAACAGGCCGACCAGATGGTGGCCCTGATCGACGACCTCCTGGTCGCCGGTCGGGACGCGGACTCCCCGGTGCCCATCGATCCGCACCAGGTCGAGCTGTGCGGGACGGTCAGACGAGTGATCGATGGCTGGCCCGATGAGCACCGCGGGAGCGTCTCGATCGACGAAGGACCCGTTCGAGCGTTCGCCGACCCGATCCGCCTGCGCCAGATCGTGCGAAACCTCATCGACAACGCCATCCGGTACGGGGGCCCGACCATCACCGTGCGGTGCTGGGAGACCCCCATCGAAGGCCGAAGCCATCTGGTGGTCATCGACGACGGGCCGGGCATCCCCAGCACCCCGCCCGAACCGGACACCGGGGTCCATCCCACCGGCATCGGCCTTGCAGTCTCCCGACGCCTTGCAGAGCGCATGGGGGGATCGTTGAGCTACGAGCACGTCGACGGGACCACCCGATTCGAGCTCGAGCTGCCTCTCGAGGCCTAGGGCACCAGCGTGACCTCGATCCAGCCCTCGTACGAGCTGACAACGTGCAGGTCGGGCTCCCAGCCATCGGGTCCGTTGTCGGGATCCCAATAGGCGAGAGCGAGCAACGCGACGTCGCCCATGGAGAACTGGAGATCGTCGGCGTCACCGGTGTCGAGGGGCCGGCTGAACTCGAACACGTAGGAGCCAAAGGCGTCCTCGGTGGGATCGGTGTGGCTCCACGCACCGAGAAGCGAGTTCTCGCCCGAGTCGGGGGCATCGTCGTAGGCGGTCGAGGCGACCAGGTCGTCGAGAGAGCATTCAGGGTCCCGGCCACCGTCACTGACTGTGCCGGCGGCGGCGCCCCCGGCGTCGGTCCCCGACGGACATGCCAGCTTCCACTGCCAGATGTCGGTGCGACCGAACGAGGCATCTCGATCGGTGTCGCCGGCACCATGGGCGACTCCTGCCATGTCGTCGATCGCCCACGCAACCGACGGAGCGGCGGACAGCCGCGGATCGTCGGGATCCCAGTTGAAGTCGTCGTCGAGGCGCATCAGAACGAACACATGGGTGTCGTCGTGGGCAACCTTGACGTCGACCCAGGCAGGATCGAGCCCGTACACGCCGTGGACCGAGTCCATCTTGAGGCGGAGACCCTCCACCGCCGCCCAGTCACCGTCGGAACCGTCGACGACGATGCTCGCCTGGGGCGCGACCAACGTCCGAACCGGGATCGTGGTTGTCGTCGGGCTCGTCGTGGTCGTCACAGCGGTGGTAGTGGTGTCTTCGACGGTTTCGCCGCCGCCACACGATGCGGCCACCAACCCGAGGACTCCGATGGCAAGGGCGAAACGTCTCACAGACCCAACGCTAGGCCCGTTCCGGGGGAACGCACTAGGGAACGAATGCCCAAGACACCTGAGTCCTCTCGACGCCGCCCACCTCGCTAGCGTCCTGGCCATGATCCAGAACGCCATTCGCGCAGCACGACTCGACCTCGACTTCTACAACACCATCGAGAAGGACGAGCAGTACACCGGCCAGGCCGCCCTGATCGTCGCCATCACTTCGCTCATCACCGGGCTCGGCACAGCCATCGCCGCCAAGGGTTTCATATGGCCCTTCATCGTCGTGACGATCGGGGGGCTGTTCGGCTGGCTCGTGTGGTCGTTCCTCACCGCATGGATAGGGACGAGCCTGTTCGACGGCCAGACCGACGTCGGTGAGATGCTGCGGGTCCTCGGGTTCGCTCAAGCACCGCTGGTACTGGCCATCATCCCCTGGTTCGGCATCGTGGTCGGCTCGATCTGGGCGCTGATCGCCTCGGTGGTCGCCGTCCGCGAGGGCCAGGACTTCACGACCGGCAAAGCGATCGGAACCGTCGGGATCGGGTGGGTGGCATTCCTGGTGCTTCGGGGGATCTGGACGTTTGTGTTCTAGGGAGTTGTCAGTTGTCAGTTCTCAGTCGACAGTCCCTAGTCCCTAGTCGCGAGTCGATGGTCGATGGTCGATGGTCGATGGTTCTGGGTATCTCGGCTCTGGTCACAGGTCGACGGGGGGCATACGATCCGGGATGGATCGAAAGGAGGTGCATCCGTGGCTGAGAGCACTCTCGAGCTTGTGGTGCGCAACGACATCCAGCCCGTGTGCCCCCATTGCGAGAAGGAACTTGCGATGGTCTTCACGAGGGGCAGGGGCTTCCCGCTGTTCCAAGGCCGAAACAACGTCTTCTTCTGCCCGGAGTGCCACAAGGTGCTCGGCTTCGCACAAGGCCGAATGGCCTGAAGCCGAGCGCTTGCCGCTCCGCCGGGACGACCAACGGAGCTGGAGTTCGGCGAAGCCAACCTCCGACGCGCTTGCCGCTCCGCCGGGACGACCAACGGAGCTGG
>JABDIW010000284.1 GCA_013003515.1 Acidimicrobiia bacterium | reverse complement strand
CGCTACGGGTTGCGGTCAGGCCGCCGTCGCCGAGAGCGAGATGCCGCCCGTCCTCGTCTCCACGACCCCGGCTTCGACGACGACCACAGCCCCAACCACGACCACGACCACGACCACCCCAACCACGACAACCACGACGACCACCACGACGCTTCCGGTGGTGACCATCGGGTTTGCCGGGGATACGTCGTTCACTCACGGCAACGAGGCTCGAAAACCCCTCGACGGCGTCGTCGAGCAGCTGACCACTCCGGACTTCATGGTCGTGAACCTCGAAACCACGGTCACCGAGCCGGGCGTGGGCACCCGGGCCAACAAGAAATACACGTTTCGCTCACCGCCCGAGTCGGTAGACCTCCTTGCCGCGGCAGGCATCGACGCCGTGTCCCTGGCCAACAACCACACGCTCGACTTCGCCCGCCCGGCACTCTTGCGAACCATCGAGCTTCTCGATGAGGGCAACATCTTGCACTTCGGCGCCGGGACCGACCCGGACGCCGCCTACGCGCCGCTGCTGGTGGAGCTGGGGGGCCGGGACGTGGCGCTGGTGGGCCTCAACCGGGTGCCGTGTGACTGGTCCGCATCCGGTGAGAACACCCGTCCCGAAGTCGCCTGGACCTGCGATGCCTTCGTCGCCGATGCGCTGGCCGCGGTCTCCGCCGCCGACGCCGTCGCCGACTTCACCATCGTGATGCTCCACTGGGGCATCGAGGCCACCCATTGCATCGAGCCATGGCAGCGTGACCTCGCTACCGCCTACATCGACCGCGGCGCCGATCTCGTCGTCGGCGCCCACCCCCACCGTCTCCAGGGCGTGGAGATGATCGACGGTGTCTGGGTCGTGTACTCGATGGGGAACTTCGCCTTCCCCTCGGGCCGCAACGCCGGTGCCGACACCGGGATCTTCCTCTTCGAGCTGTCTGAAGAGGGTGTCGATCTACGGGTCGAGCCGCTCCGCGGCCCCGCCGGCATCGTCACCACGATCGAGGACGACACGGCACAGCGGATCCTCTCGGACCTCACCGACTACTCGTTTGGCGTCGGATTCGATGAGGATGGCAGGACCTACGAGACCGACCGAGAGGGAATCTGTGACTGACCCGATGCCGTCGAAAGCCGATAGCCGGCTTCGGTCCGATGCGGTTGGGTGGCTGACCACGGTGCGTCCCGATCACCGGCCTCAAACGTCGCCGATCTGGTTCCTGTGGGCGGAGGGCCGCATCGTCATCTACTCGCGTCCCGACACCGCCAAGCTCCGCAACATCGCCGCAACTGGCACGGCGGCGTTCAACCTCGATGGAAACGGGATGGGTGGCGACATCGTCACCATCGAGGCCGACGCCGTCATCGACAAGACGCTGCCACCTGCGCACGAGGTGCCGGACTACGTCTCCAAGTACGCCGACCACATGACGCGGATCGGTCACACTCCAGAATCGTTTGCCGCCGACTATTCGGTCCCGGTGGTGCTCAGCGTTCGTCGGGTCAGGGCGTGGTGAGCTAGACCGAGACCCGCTCGGCCCCGTTGGACTCGAGCATCCGCTGCAGCTGGTCCTTCTTGACCAGCCCGGACGTACGCCAGCGGGCCGACATCTTCCCCGCGTTGGGCTTCTCGGTGACGCCCCGCTTGCGGGCCTTCTTGGACACCTTGGCTTCGGCTTTGGAGAGCAGAACGAAGGTGGGCGTCGACCTCACCTGGAACGTCTGGGCGGCGCCGGCGACCTTGGCCACGTCCACTTTCACGACGTGGGCGGAATCTCCGTATTCCCGAGCGAGCTCGTTCATGATTCCGTCCATCACCTGGCACGGCGCACAGCCGATCTGGAAGAAGTCCAGAAGGATCGGCTTGCCGGTCTCGATCATCGGCTCGAGTTCGGCGAGCGTGTGGATCTTGACGGCTTTTTGTTTCTTGTTGAAGATTCCCATCCGGGCCTCATCGGTCGTCGAGGGGCGAACCTGCAGTACAACAACAATTCGCCCGCTCCATTCCGCCTAACGCGGCCCCAGCCTACCGGCGGCGTCCAACCGCACCGTCTCGCCGTTGATGAACACGTTCTCGACGAGATGAATGACCAACGCCGAGAAATCCTCTGGCAAGCCAAGGCGCTTCGGGAACACCGAGACGGCCGCCAGGCTGGCCTTGACCTCATCGGAGGCCCCCGCCAGCAGCGGGGTCTCCATGATCCCCGGCGCAACCGTGTTGACCCGGATGCCTCTCGAGGCGAGATCACGGGCGATCGGCAGCATCATCCCGACGATGCCGCCCTTCGATGCCGAGTAGGCGGCCTGGCCGATCTGCCCCTCGTAGGCGGCGACCGAGGCGACGTTGACGATCACGCCCCGTTCGCCATCGACACCCGGTTCGTTGTCGGCCATCACCACCGCACAGCGGCGGAGCACATCGAATGTCCCGATCAGGTTCACGGATACGACAGCCGTGAACAGGTCGAGGGGAAACGGATCTCCGTCGCGTCCGATGAGGCGCGATGCAGGCGCGATACCGGCGCAGTTCACGTTCACGTCGATGCCACCGAAGGCCTCGGCGACCTGGGCGACGGCCCCGGCCACAGCTTCAGTGTCGGTCACATCCACGGGGACGAACATGACCTGGTCGCCGAGGCGATCGGCCTGCTCCTCGCCCGGTGACGTCGGTAGGTCGAAGATGGCGACACGGCTTCCACCGGCGACGAGACGCTCCACGGCCGAGAGCCCCAGACCGGAGGCGCCACCAGTGACAACGGAACGAGAGTGTGAGATGTCCATGAGCGGGAACGTATCAACTCGTGCCGCAGATGGCTCCGGGCTTTCGGCCCTTCACCCGAGGCGGATGCTGGCTAGACGTGGCCCGGTGGGTTCTGGATCTCCCGGAACGCCTGGCGCCGGTTCTCGACGATCTCGTACCCGATCTGTTCCAGTGAATCCATCAACCACAGGTAGGCGGCCGAGCCCTCCCGGAAGTCGGCCTCGGCGAGGCCCTGGATCCTCCCCTGCTCCTGCAACTGTTTGACCTGGCGGAAGTTGTTGCGGGGCTCGGTGACGTAGACCCCCAGCGTCTTGCCGCCGTTCTTGTTGAGGATGGCGAAACACGGGACATCGGATGGGCCGTCGGCGATGTAGACCATGTTTTCGAGAGGCACCCGCCGTTGCGCCTCGGACATGCGGGCGTTCACGTCCACCGACGGGTTCTTGTTGACGCCCTTGTTGATCTCGAAGATCGCCCGCGTCTTCGCCGTGTTGTCGGTGACGTATCCGAGGCGGGTCACTGCGCTCGGGGGCTCCTCCACCGGCATCTGTTCGATGTAGCCCTGGGGAACGGGCCGCTCGATGAGGCTGTTGGCCCAGATCCCGTCGATGTGGGAAGCGAACACGCTCCCCTCGATCATCGGGCGCAGCCCGGTCGACACCACGTAGTGCTCGACCGTGATCCCCTCGTGAACGAACTCGGGGACTTCGGCCACCCGGCGGCGAGTTGCCTCCATGAACTCGGGCATCCCGGGATTGGGCTCGAGGCGAGCTCCCAGCTCGGCGAGCTTGGCGTTGGTGAGGCCTTCGAAGACACCGCTCTCGACATACGTGAGAAGGTGGACGAGATAGGCGAGATCGCGCTGGACGACCTCTCCCTGGCGCGCATACGCCTCGACGAGGCCGTCGACCTCACCCCAGAACGAGGACGGATCGACGCCGTACTCCTCGAAGATCGGGGCCTGCATGTTCCCCGGGATCAGCGTGCGGTCGAAGTCCCAGATGAATGCGACGACCGTCTGCGTGTGCAGCGGAACCGGCATGAGGAGAAACCTAGGGCGTTTCGACGGCGCCGAAGACGATCTCTTCGTCCGCTTCCCACCACGGTTGGATCGTGCAACCGGTGCGGCGCAGCTCACCGTGGGCTTCACCGAGCCGGGTGAGGTCGACGAGCACGGTCACGCTCCACCCATCAGCGACGAGCTGGTGGACGCAGGTGCGGACCGGATCGAAGTCACCATCGGCGATGACCTCGACGTGGCGCGCATCGGCGACGGCGACGGCGCGCACGGACAGCATCTCGCCGGTGACGCTGCCGAGGATCCTCCCGACCGGGATCTCTGCCACCAGATCTCCGGACCTGGCGAAGATCGACGCGGCAGCCTGCGAAACGTCCAGTGCTATCGACTGTTGTGGATGGACGGCGACCGCCATCGGCACTCCTCCCGTGTGGATTACACCAGTGTAATTCACGATGGCACGGTCGGCGCCAACCGGTACGCTGACTCCATGGGGGACACGACGACCAGCACACCTCCCGCCCGCCTCACCGGACTCACCAAGGCCGAAGTCCGTGATCGCAAGAACCGGGGTCTCGTCAACGACGTTCCCTCCGCTCCCTCACGGTCGGTGGGCGACATCTTCCGGTCGAACATCGTCACCCGATTCAATCTCCTCCTCGGTGCGCTTCTCGTTGTGATCCTGTTCGTGGCTCCGATCAACGATGCCCTCTTCGGCATCGTCCTCGTCGTCAACACCACGATTGGCATCATCCAGGAGCTCCGGGCCAAACGCACGCTGGACCGCCTCAACCTCCTCAACGCCCCGCGGGCGACCGTGGTGCGCGACGGCAAGGTTCGCCAGGTGTCGATCGACGCCGTCGTGCTCGACGATGTCCTGCAGATCTCCCCGGGAGACCAACTCGTCGTCGACGGCGAGGTGCTCTCCAGTGCCGGGCTGGAGATCAACGAGGCCCTCCTCACCGGCGAGTCGGACCCCGTCCCCAAGGGCCCCGGGTCGATCGCCCTCAGCGGCAGCTTCGTTGCCGCCGGCACCGGCCGCTATCGAGCCACGCGGGTCGGCCAGGAGGCGTATGCATCACGCCTCGCCGAAGAGGCTCGGCGCTTCACGCTGGTGCGCTCCGAGCTGCGCGAGGGCATCGACTGGATCCTGCTGGCGATCTCCTGGATCATCCTCCCCACGATGGCCCTGCTGGTGTGGAGCCAACTCCGCACCGCCGATGGCGTCAAGGACGCCCTCGCCGCCGCCGTAGCGGGAGGGGTGGGGATGGTTCCCCAGGGGCTCGTGCTCCTCACCTCTATCGCATTCGCCGTCGGGGTGGTGCGGCTCGGCCGCCGCAACGTCCTGGTCCAGGAGCTTCCTGCCGTCGAGGGGCTGGCCCGGGTCGACGTCATCTGCTTCGACAAGACCGGGACCCTCACCGAGGGCCGACTCGCCGTGCACAAGACCATCCCCCTCGGCAACGGGACGGACCCCGAGGTGGCCCTGGCATCGATCGCTGCTGCCGACCCGGCACCCAACGCAACGATGCTGGCCATCGGCGACGCCTTCGGAACCGGATCGGAGTGGGAGCCCGAAGACGTCGTGCCGTTCTCATCCGATCGGAAATGGGCGGCAGCCACCTTCTCGCCGGGCGGCACGTGGGTACTCGGCGCTCCCGAGATCGTCATCCCCGGAGACGCCGAGGTGCGACACCTCTCGGAGGATGAGGCACTGCAAGGTCACCGGGTGCTCGCCCTGGCCCACACCACGGCCCGGCTCCGCGGCGACACGCTGCCCCCGGCCCTCGTCCCCGCCGCCCTCGTGACCCTTGGCGACACCGTCCGGGCCGATGCCGCAGAGACCTTGCGCTACTTCGCAGACCAGGGCGTGCAGGCCAAGGTCATCTCTGGCGACCACCCCGAAACGGTCGGCGCCATCGCCCGTCAGGTAGGTGTCCCGGGCTCGGCGAGCACGATCGACGCTCGGCAACTGCCCTCGGATCCTGACGAGCTGGCCCGCTACATGGACGAGTACACCGTCTTCGGACGGGTCGCACCCCACCAGAAGCGAGAGATGGTCAAGGCGCTTCAGGCCAAGGGCCATGTGGTGGCGATGACTGGCGACGGCGTCAACGACGTGCTGGCGCTCAAGGATGCCGACATCGGCATCGCCGTTGGATCGGGCTCTCCCGCGTCACGGGCCGTGGCGCAACTCGTGCTGATGGACGGCAGGTTCGACTCGATGCCGGGCGTGGTGGGCGAAGGGCGCAGGGTCATCGCCAACATCGAACGGGTCGCCAACCTGTTCGTGACCAAGACGGTGTACGCCGTTGCCCTCGCCATAGTGGTCGGCGCCCTGGCCCGGCCCTTCCCGTTCCTCCCCCGCCACCTCACGCTCGTGGGGTCGATCACCATCGGGATCCCGGCCTTCCTGCTGGCTCTGGAGCCCAACCGGACCCGAGCCCGGCCCGGATTCATCAAACGCGTGTTGAGTTTCGCCTTCCCCGCGGGTCTCGCCGCGGCGGCAGCGACGTTCGCCGTCTACGAGATCGCGATCGCCGAGGGCGTGCCTCTGGTGGAGTCCCGCACCGCGGCGACGCTCGTGCTCACCGCGATCGGATTGTTTGCCCTTGCCATCGTGGCCCGGCCCCTGACCCTGGCCCACAAGTGGCTCATCGGACTGATGGCGTTCTCGCTGTTCCTGGTGATCGCCACCAACACGGGTCGGAGCTTCTTCGAGCTGAAGTTCCCCGAGGTGGTCATCGTCCTTGCCGGAGTTGGCATCGTCGCGATCACCGGTTTGGCGATGTACGGGACGTTGCGGTCGGTCGGATGGATGCGAACGGTCCCCGAACTGATCCGCTCCGTGCCACAACGTCCCCGTGCCGCCAGAAGCTGGGGCGAGTTCCGTGAGCAGTGGGAGATGTTCCGCAGCAGTCGCTCGTGGTCCGAGTACCGAAGCCGCCGCCGCGGCGAGGAGTAGCCGGCGGCTTCGCTTAGTCCGGCGGCGTCACTTGCGGAGGAAGTCGAGGAGCAGCTCCACCACCTCGGCGGGCCTCTCTTGTTGGGTCCAATGACCGCACCCTTCGATGATCTCCGTTCTCAGGTCGGGAACCCATCGATCCATGCCTTCAACGAGTGAGGCCGGGAGCACCGGGTCGGAGTCCGTGGCCATCATCATCGTCGGCACCGTCACCGGTGCATCGGCGAGGTGAGCGGTGGCCGCAGCGTTGGCATCGATGTTGCGGTACAGGTTGACGGGACCCGAGATCCCCCCGGCCACGAACGCATCGAGGAACACCTGGAA
>JABDIW010000412.1 GCA_013003515.1 Acidimicrobiia bacterium | reverse complement strand
GGGGATGCCCAGTACGTCTTTGTCGCGAACTACGACCTGGAACGGGACTCGGGCTACTTCGGGCTCCCGGCTCTCGACCCTGCCGCCGTCCTGGTGGCCGAGTTCTCGACCGACGGACCGATCCCGGAAGACCTCGAGCCGATCCGCCACAACGGCTTCTTCCACCGAATCGAGAATCTGGAACCTGGCGAGGGTCGCGTCTACCGCGTCGTTCCAGACTGACGCTGCAGCTCTCCGTTGTCAGCCGCCGCTCATCGGTGGCGTGAACCGTTGGCGGGCAACCGCTGCTGCTTCATGCACCGAGCACCCGACGACGTGGTCGTTGACGAGACCCATGGCCTGCATGAAGGCGTAGATGGTGGTGGGGCCGACGAAACTCCAGCCCCTTCGCTTCAGGTCCTTCGACAGGGCCGTTGAGACGTCGGTGGTGGCCGGGATGCGGTCTCCGCTACGAATCGGCCTGCGCCCTTGCGGTTCCCACGACCAGAAGTAGGCGGCCAGTGAACCGTGCTCGACGGTGAGCTCCAGGGCCCGTTTGGCGTTGTTGATCGTCGACTCGATCTTCCCGCGGTGGCGCACGATGCCGGCATCCCCGAGCAGGCGATCGACCGACCGCGAATTGAATCGGGCCACCTTCTCGAAGTCGAACCCGGCGAATCCCGCCCGGAAGTTGTCGCGCTTTCGCAGGATCGTCAGCCAGGAGAGCCCTGCCTGGAAACCCTCGAGGCAGACCTTCTCGAACAGGCGGACGTCGTCGTCGACCGGGTAGCCCCATTCGGTGTCGTGATACACCGCATAGTCCTCGGTGGACGCCCCCCACCAGCAGCGGAGGTCACCGTCTGGTCCGGGAGTGAGCCACTTCGACATGAGGCCACGAAGCTAGCTAGTCAGCACGGCATCGAGCCGCCCCGCAGACGGCAGGCGCACGGGGACTTCGGCCCCTAGGGCTGCGAGCGCCTGCTGTGCGACGGTGGCGCCACTGTGAGGAGTGCCAGGTTGCTCACGACCGCCGTCCTGGTGGCGGCGCTGGGATTCGCCGGGGTGGTGCCGGCGATGGCCCAAACGGTTGACGCGCCCGAAACCGTGGAAGACGTCATCCCCGTCGACAGCAATTGGTACTCGGTCGATGAAGACATCGTGGTGCACGTCGACGTGTACTTCTTCTGGACGCCGACCTGTCCGTATTGCGCCAAGGCGAAGCCGTGGCTCGAGGAGCTCGACGCAGCCAGCGAATGGCTCGACCTGCACTCGTTGCCCCTGACCGATGAGACCAGGGAGAACGTGGACATCGCCGTTGCGCTTCGCGATGAGCTCGGTGTTCAGTGGACGGGAGCGGTGCCCGCATTCATGGGGTGCGAGACCTTTGACATCGGCTTCGACGAGCCCGAGACAACCGGGGCGCAGCTCGGCGAGAAGTGGCGCCGTTGCCAGGAGGGCCTCCAGGCCCAGGTCGATGCCGTGCTCGCCGGCGAGGAGCCTGCTCCCACCACGACCTTGCCTCTCGTGTCCGAAGACACCACCACCGACCTTCCGTTCATCGGGGAGATCGACACTTCCACCTGGTCGCTGCCCGCCCTGACGGTGGTCCTCGCCGGGTTCGACGCCTTCAATCCATGCGCCTTCTTCGTGTTGTTGTTCCTGTTGAGCCTGCTGGTCCACGCCCGGAGCAGGTTGCGGATGGCCACCATCGGCGGGATCTTCGTCTTGGTATCGGGCCTGGCCTACTTCGCGTTCATGGCCGCCTGGCTCAACTTGTTCGAGTGGCTCGGGCCGCTGCGGTGGGTGACGTTCGCTGCCGGCGCGGTTGCGGTGACAATTGGCGTCCTCAACATGAAGGACTACTTCTTGTTCAACCGGGGACCATCCCTGTCGATCCCCGAGGGTGCCAAGCCGGGCATGTTCAAGCGGATGCGTGCCCTGACCATGGCGTCGAGCTTCCCGGCGATGGCGGTCGGTGCGTTCACCCTCGCCATTGCGGTCAACTCCTACGAGTTGTTGTGCACGGCCGGCTTGCCGTTGGTGTACACCCGCACCCTCACCCTCAACGACCTCCCCACTGCCAGCTATTACGGCTACCTGGCGCTCTACAACCTGGTGTACATCCTGCCGCTGCTTGTCATCGTGGGTCTGTTCGTGTGGAAGCTGGGGTCCCGCAAGCTGGCCGAGCGCGAAGGCCGGACTCTGAAGCTGCTGTCGGGGACGATGATGACGGGTCTCGGCCTCGTGTTGTTGTTCGCCCCGGACTGGTTGGACAACGCTCTCACGGCGATCCTGGTGGTGATCGCCGCAGCCGGCGTCACCGGGATCATCGTGCTCATCGACCGACTGGTTCGCGGCGATCCCACAGACGCGGTCGCTTCTCGCTGACCTCTCTGGGTTCCCCGCCGCGCTTCAGACGAGGTGTCGGCCGTTCGTCGGTACGCTCGGATCCATGCAAGAGATAGCCGCGGTCCCACTGGCCGCCATCCCGGGGCCGATGGTCGTGCGCCAGCCTGCTGTCCACGGTGACGCGGCCGTTCGGAGGTCGGTGTGGAACCACTGCTGATCTTTGTCGCCGCAATCCTCGGCTATCTGCTCGGGTCGCTGTCGTTCGCCCGGATCATCGGTCGGATGGTCGATCCCACGGCCGACGTCACCTACATCGTCGAGGAGCTGCCCGATGGCAACACCTTCGAGTCCGACTCGGTCAGCGCCACGGCCGTCCGAATGGCCCTCGGCACCCGATGGGGCGTCACGACCGGCCTCCTGGACATGGCCAAGGTCGGGGTCCCGGCCCTGATCTGGGTTCTCCTCTATCCGGACACGCCTGCCTATGGCCTGATCTCAGGCGTCGCCGGGCACCTCGGTCATGTCTTCCCGCTCTATCACCGCTTCGTGGGAGGACGCGGTGAGTCGGCGGTCTACGGCGTGGTTCTGTTGCTGGATCCCCTCGGGGCACTGGTCACCACCGCCGCCGGCGCCGTCCTCGGTCTGGTCATCGGGCACATCCTGATCTTCCGCTGGGCCGGTCTCGTCCTGCTGATTCCCTGGATGGCGTGGTGGCACAACGACCCCGCCTACGTGATCTACATGGTTGCCGCCAACGCGATCTACTGGACCTCAATGACCCCCGAGCTGCGGCAATACGTGCAGCTCCTCAAGGACGGCGCGCCGATGTCACAAGAGGAGATCGCCGGGAGCTTCGCCATGGGCGAGGGGCTCGGGCGAACCATGGACCGCTATGGCCTGTTGGCGCGCTGGGAGAGACGCGCAGAGCGTCGCGCCGGCGAGTGACCGGCGTCGCCGCGGGGCTCAGCCCTCGATGAACGAGGCCAGCACGGCCTTCACCTCAGCTGTCGTCGGCCAGTCGAGATAGCGGGTCTTCGAGTCCCCTCCCCCGTAGAACGTTTCGACCGTCGGGCAGTCGACGGTGCTCGGGCCCCAGAGTTTCTTTTGCCCGACGACCTGGGCAGTGGACGCGTCGTACACGGTGACCTCGACGTCGCGCCGCTGGTAGATGACTTCCTGACCCCCGGTGTAACTGCATCGTTGCGCGATGCTCTCGGTAGCCACGTACCGAATACATACGACCAGCTCGGTGGCGCCGACCTCTGCTGCCAGCCATCGATCAGGCACCATCACATCGTTCTGGCCCGGGTGGTCGATCCAGCCTCTGTCCCCGGCCTCGCCGGACCCGGCCAGCCAGGCGTCGTCCTCTCCTGTCGTCACCACCACC
>JABDIW010000248.1 GCA_013003515.1 Acidimicrobiia bacterium | reverse complement strand
ACGTCGAACCCGGTGAAGGTGCGCATGACTCCGGTGCCGTCTTCGGCCTCGAAGAACTGGCCGGGAATGATGGCTAGGTTCTGGCCGGGCGACCCGTCTGGTGCCACGTAGTCGGTGACGTTGAGGAAGACGTCGGGGAACGGATTGCCGGCCAGCCCGGGCTCGAACTCATTACCGGACAAGTCAGTCATCATGCGAGCCACCACCGGGTCGAACCCTGGCTCATCAAACGTGCTGAGGCTTCGCAGTACGGCGCCCTTGGCAGTCCATCCCGGCATCGTGACGTCGACGGTGGTCTTCGGCACGATCGGCCGGTTGGCGGTCACCTGCGGCGCATTCGCCTCGTCCAACGCCGTCACGAGCCCGCTTCCGGCCTCGGTGACCTCGCTGGTGGCGGCGACGCTCTTGTACGTGCCACGGTTGTCTGGATCGAGTGGATCGGTCGGGTCCACATCGTCCTCGAGCACGACGTCGTCGAACGCAACGTCGAATGTCAGCGTCGTCGAGTCGACGCCGCCGAACGCCGGCGATGCAGTCGACGTCACCCTCGGCGGGCCGGGCAGATCGATCGTGCCGCTCGGTGTGCCGAGCCGCATCCAGGGAAGGCCGTAGAGGCTCATCTCCTGCATCGCCTTGTAGTCGTAGACCGAATACAGCCCGAGTTGCGAGAAGTACACCTGCTTGGCGTACCACTGCGCCTGTCCTACCGAAAGGCCGGACGCGATGCCTTCGACCGTCAGCAGGTTGAGAAGCTCGGTGAGAGCGATGGCATCCTTGTGGCCGATGCCGTAGCTCGTGTTGCCGATCCAGACGCTCGCCCCCTGCTCGGCGAAGGCCTGGCTCCAGTCCACCCTGGTAGCCCCGGCGCCGTACGTCGTGTCCGGCA
The DNA here is from genome assembly GCA_013003515.1 of Acidimicrobiia bacterium. Lineage (GTDB taxonomy): Bacteria > Actinomycetota > Acidimicrobiia > Spongiisociales > UBA5794 > JABDIW01. The sequence continues at coordinate 885 of JABDIW010000248.1, read as the reverse complement.
GGTTGAGCCCGGCATTGCAGCCGACACTGATTACGAATCCATTGAACAGGTCTGTGCCACTGCCCTGGAAGCTCGTCACGGTGTACGTTGTGGCCAGGTCGGCGGCCAGTGCGACATCAGGAGAGAAGTGGGCGTTGAGCGACATGAACGCAGGCGCGGCTTCCACCGCATTGCCGAAGTCAGTGGCAGTCCAGTCCTCGCTGATCAGACGGTCGGCCAGCGCCGGGGTGATGATCTCGTCTTCGACATCGGCGATGGCTTCTCCAACGTCGGTGAGGAAGTCATACCCGGTCGACAGCGCCGTCCCGGGGTCGAGCAGACAGCCGGTGGCGGGGTCGAGGCAGGTGTCAATGCTGCGAATGATGTCCGCAGGCGTCTCGATGAGACGGCCGACGGCAATCTCGGGCACGAAGAGCTGGTCACCAATCCACGGCACCGGGTCCCGGTCGCCGTAGCCGTCGTTGGTGAGGAACGTCTCGGAAAGGGCGGCCCCCCACCCGGCCGAACCGGGCTCGAAGGCGCCGGCCAGTGTCGAGGCGTTCGCGTCGCGAGATCCGTCCACCTGGCGGAAGAACGGGATCATCTCGTCGGTGCCGACGAGCACCACGTTCTTGATGGCTCCACCGGCCGGGAGGGTGTCCTCGAGATCGAGGATGAGTCCGGTGATGGCGCCGGCCACCTCATTGGCCTTCTCGTACGAGCATGGCTCACCGTCCCATGTGTCGAACAAGCCATCGATGACCGGGGCGTCGGACACGTTGATGATCTCGAGCGATACGCCCAGTTGCGGGTTGGCCGCCAGGAACGCCACGAGATCATCGAGCCGGGTCATGACCGCTGCGGCTTCCGTGGCACCGTAGGCGAGGATGAGACGCTCCTCGGACA
>JABDIW010000241.1 GCA_013003515.1 Acidimicrobiia bacterium | reverse complement strand
TCCAGGCTCGGATCCCTGTACAGCTCGAGCCATTCGTCGTGGCCGCTCAGTCCCAGGGCGCGACCGAACCGGCCGTCAACGAGACTTGCGCGCCCCATCAGCGCCCCGTCGTTCCGGTGAGGCGAGGAGTCGGGTGTCGAGATCCACGGGCGGCGTACGCCCGGACTGACCCAGTCCCACACGGCCCCGCCGATGCTGCGCCGAGATGTGCGAATCACCTTCCAGTACTCGTCCAGACCGCCTAGCCCGTTGCCGGTCGCCGCCAGATACTCGTCCATGAAGGATGGCCGGGAATCCTCCGAGGGCGGGACGCTCGCAATCCGCGTCCTCAACTCGGAGGGCGTGGGATAGCGCGGGCCGATCACGTCCTCGCAGTCGAGAGGCTCGTTGCTGGGTGAGTAGTCGTTGTTGCCGCCGTACATCCAGGCGGGCCGGCTCGGGTCCAGGCGCTTGCCCTCGGCAATCAGCGCGCAGATGTTCTCGCCCGAGCCGCTCTCGTTGCCCGCGCTCCACATCACGATGCTCGGATGATTGCGGTCGCGCAGCACCATCCGGGCCGCGCGGTCGACGTACTGCCCCCGCCACTCGGCTAGCCCGGAGAGATGTGTCGTGGCATGGGCTTCGTTGTTGGTCTCATCGATGACATAGACGCCCAACCGATCCGCCAGGTCGAGGTACTCGACGTTGGGCGGATAGTGGGACGTTCGTACCGTGTTGACGTTGAACTGCTTCATCAGCACGAGATCGCGGCGCATCGTCTCCAGGTCCATGGCGCGGCCGGTCTCGGGATGGTGAACGTGGCTGTTGACCGCGTTCAACGTGACCGCCCGGCCATTGACGAGCAGAGCTTGATCGACGACCTCGATCTCCCTGAAGCCAACCCGAGAGCTCACCATCTCCACGACCTCTCCGCCGGAGTCGACGAGCTCGACGACCAACGAATAGAGATTCGGCTGTTCCGCCGACCACAGTGCGGGTGCCGGCACCAGAGCGGACAGCTCGACGGTCGTCGTCTGGTCCGGCCGCAACGCGGGGCTCGTTGCCGACGGGGGCTGGTCGAGAACGCGCACCCCATCGCGGTACAAGTGAGCTCGAACGCTATGCTGCC
>JABDIW010000232.1 GCA_013003515.1 Acidimicrobiia bacterium | reverse complement strand
AGATACGACACCGGATTCGACGTGTCCGAGAAGTGCGCCTCGTAGTCGCCGGGGACGATCCCGTCCAAGGAGTAGAAGCCGTTTGCAGCCGTCAGCGTCGTGGCAATCGGGGACTCGCCACCGAGGGCGTGCAGCGCGACCTCGATATCGGCCAGCGCCTGCCCTGAGTCGCTCTTGATGAGGCCAAATACCCGCCCTCCACGATCGAGCTCCGCGTCGACCGTCTCGCTACCGGACGACGACACCGGAACCGGCGTGGCCGACGCCTGGTCGGCGGCGTCGAGGTGCCACTCGCCGATGTACGAACTGTTCGAGCAGTCCTCGAACTGCACTGTGTGATCGACGGGTGCCAGGCCGGCGATGAGGTAGCTCCCGGAGGCATCGGTCATGGTCGAGGCGACCTCCGTCGCTCCAATCCAGGCGGTCACGCAGATGTCTTCGAGTGGGTTCGCGGCTGTGTCGATGACCGTGCCGGCGATCCCTCCCGAGACCTCCAGGGCGGCGTCGATGCCCGAAGTCTCCTGGCCCGAGGCAACCACGACGCCGGTCGCGGCGGCCGGGTCGGAACCGGCATCGTCGTAGTACTCGGTGGCGTACGTCCCGACGCCGCAATCGCCGAATCGGACTCGATAGGTATCGGCAGTCAGGCCCTCGATCGAATAGGAGCCATCGCCCAGGGTCTCTGCGGTGCCGACTTCGGTGCCGGTGAGGGTCTCGACCGTTATGCAGGCGCCAATCGGGTTCGCAAGCGTGTCGGTGACGGTGCCGCTGATGGTTCCCCACGGCTCGAGGAAGGCCTCCACCATGGTGGTACCCCCGGGCGTGACCGGAATCCAGTCACCGGTCGCGAAGCTGGTCTCGTCCTGGTACCACTCGTCGAGATACGGAACCCCCGCTGCCTGGAACCACATCTTGTAGTCACCAGTGACCAGTCCCCCGATGGAGAAAAGGCCATCCGGACCCGTGGTGTACAGGTCGATGAAGGTGTTGTCGTCATCGACGACGCGCACGGTCACGCTCTGAAGCGGCTGACCTGTCAGCTCGTCAAAAACGACGCCGTCGATCGATCCGCCGGCGAGCATCATCGCGTCCACGTTCTCCTGGATGTCACCGGAGCCGAGGTTGATGAAATCACCGCTGGTGAAGTCGAACTTGCCGTCCCACCACTGGTCGACATAGGGCCCGCCGAGACAGTCGGTGAACTTCACCTTGATGCTGCCCGGGGTCAACCCCTGTGCGAAATAGGTTCCATCGGTGCCGCTGACGACGGTGCCCATACCGATGGCGAACTCGTCGGAGAACTGAACACATACCGACAGCCCGGCGCCCTCCGGGTCGGTCACCGTTCCCGAGATCGTCGCTCCGAGGACAAGGTCGGCGTCGATGTCGATCACGTCGGCGTTATCGACAACTGCAATCGCGGTCGCAGTCCCGGAACCCGACGCACCGTCGAACCACTCCGGGACATAGTTGGGGCGAGGGAAGCAGTCGGCGAACGAGACGAGGTAGTCGTCGTCGACGAGACCGGTGAAGCTGAATGTGCCGTCCGCTTCGGTGTCGATGCGCTCGAAGAACGCGAAGTCGGTGGTGGTCAACGTCACACAGACGCCGTCGATCGGTTCGGTCGGGTCGGATCCGGCAAGGGTCACCAGCCCGGAGATCGAGCCGCCGTCGTCGAGGGTGGCATCGATCCCTGGGGTGGCCGCGGGGGCGGTGACTATGACCGGGTTGGCGTTCGGTTCGAGGTGCTGATCGTCCCACCACTCGGGCTGGAAGATGTCGTTGCTGCAGTCTTCGAAGAACACCCGGTATGAGCCGGTGCGCAGCGGTGCGATGGTGTACGTGCCGAGAGCGTCGGTGACGGTCTCCCCTCCGGTTTCGCCGTTCTGGAAGCCGGCGGTGACACAGATTCCCTCGATCGGCGTATCGTCGCCGGGGTCGGGTGTGCTCATCCCGTCGACCACGGTGCCGGAGATGGACCCACCGGGGGCCATGACGGCATCGATGTCTATAGCGGCAGCGGCATCGGGGACGGTGACTGCATCGGACGTCATCCACGAGTCGGCGTCGTCCCACCATTCTGTGGCCAGGACACCGTTGAGGCAGTCCTCGAACTGGATGAAGACGTCGATGCCGGAGGCGATGCCCGTGATGGCATAGGCGCCGAAGGCATCGGTGGAGTCTCCGCCGCGGAAGGAGCGCCCGGCGTCCCACGCAGAGACACAGATGCCTTCCAGGGGATCGGAGCCATCGGTGACGGTTCCCGTGACGTCACCCGCGCCGTTCGCCAGTGCTCCGACCGGAATCAAGAGCGCGGCGACCACGCAAAACACAACTACAGCTGTTCGGCGCCCTACCGCCATGCCCTATTCCCCCTGCGCTTGCCCGTAAGCGTCTGAGTCGAGCGTACCCCCAATTTGGGCTATTGCCAACCGGGGAACCAGAGACCCGAAACCCGATCTAGCTAGTCCCTATCAGGGGTTTCTGGTCACTCTTCGGCGTCGTCGTCGTGGCTGTGGTGGTGATCGTGTGAGCCCGGACCGGGCTCGTCAGCATCCCTTCAACAGCCAGGTTCGCCGGGGTGCCCACAACAGTGCGAAAGGGTCGCCGCTTTCTTGACGTTGTTGCGGATCAGCTTCCCGAGCTTCGAACCGAACGTACCGTCGCTGTTGCGCCAGTTGTTGACGACGTGTCTGGGATGGGGACCTCTGGCCATCGATCCTCCTCAGTCCAGGGAACGCTCGGCGAGGAGCATCGCCAGGTCCATCAC
>JABDIW010000210.1 GCA_013003515.1 Acidimicrobiia bacterium | reverse complement strand
GATGGCTTGTAGCCGGGGTGGGTCTTTGTCGTGTGTGGTTGGGCGTGGCATCGGGGGTTGCTGGTTAAGAGAACGGTGCGGCCGGTGGGTGTTGTAATGGCCGATGTAGTCGACGACGAGTCGTTCGAGTTGACGTTTGTTCCAGATGATTGTGCGGTCGGGTAGCTCACGGCGGACGGAGCCGATCCAGCGTTCAGCGAAGCTGTTGGCGACTGGGGTTCGGACGGGGGTCTTGAGGATCTTGAGGCCTTCGGTGCGGAACACCTCGTCGAACGCGTCGACGAACTGGCTGCTGCGATCACGCACGAGCGCCTGGGCGCCCTCGAGTCGTTCGCCGTGGCCGATGAACAGGTTCCGTGCGGCCTGGGTGGTCCAAGCACCGGTCGGGTTCGCGGTTATCCCGGCGTAGATCACCTCGCCGGTGCGGACGTGGATGAAGAACAGGACGTAGTAGCGGCGCAGGAACGCGGTGTCGACGGTGAAGAAGTCGCATGCGACGGCGGCTTGGGAGTGTAGGAACTGCGACCAGGTGACTTCAGATCGGTGTGGGGCAGGGTTAATGCCGCTTGTCTTGAGGATGTTCCACACTGTGGAAGACGCGATGTTGTGGCCAAGGGCTATGAGTTCGCCGTGGATGCGTCGATAGCCCCAGGTCGGATTGTGGGCTGCGAGGCGAAGGATGAGTTGTCGGATCTCGGGGATGGTGGGCGGCCGTCCAGGCCTGCGTGTTTTGTATGTCCAGCGGCGGGCGATGCGTCGTCGGTGCCAGCGTAGGAGTGTGTCGGGCGTGACGATCCAGCCGTTTCGCTGTCGGCGGGGGAGTGCAGCTGCGATTGCGCCGAGCAGACTGCGGTCGTGGTCGTTGAGGTCGGGTCTTGTGGTCTGGCGGGCTAGAACAGTGAGCTGGTGGCGGAGCACGATAATCTCCAGCTCCTTTGACCGGCCCGACCGAACGGCGAGCCGGGCGAGACCGGCGATGAAACGATAGAGAATGCGGAACACAGCCGCCCAGCATCGGCCGCGAATCTCCTGGTCAACATCACGACCTAATATTTGGCCCCCACAGGCTTCGCCGGAGATGTACTGGATCTGATCGGTGCCGTCGGTGGTCGCGTTGAAGATGATTTCGGCGACCTCGTTCGGTTCCTGGTTGTCGTCGGAGGCCTCCTCCTGCAGTGCGGCGGCGGCCATGTCGACGAGGGGTTGGTAGCCGCGGAACTCGGGGTCGTGGGTGAACACGAAGGATCGTCCGCCGAAGTCGGTGTTGACGCCACCAGGTTCGATCAGCTTGACCCGGATGCCGAGCGCGGCGAGTTCGAAGTGGAGCGCCTCGGACAAGCCTTCGACCGCCCATTTCGAGCCGTGGTAGAGGCTGCCGAGCGGGAAGGTCATGCGACCCCCGACCGAGGAGATGTTGATGATGACTCCGCTGCGTTGGGCTCGTATCGAAGGAAGCCCGGCTCTGATCGTCTCGACGAGGCCGAGGACGTTGACCTCGAACTGGCGGCGAAGGACCGACATCGGGGTGGCTTCCAGGGGGCCGTACGCGCCATAGCCGGCAATATTGTCCCTGACCAGGCGATACGCCTAGACGGCGACAAGCTCGACGGTCCAGGGCACGCGTGTACTCAGGGTTAAACTCGCCCCTCCGACACGAACAGGTGTTCGATCAGCTGGCTCCGGCCCTCGCACCGGGAACGTGCTCAGGTAAGGACGCTTCATTCCTCCTGAAGTGCCTCGCAGTGCGTGGCGGGTGCGGCGGTGTGTGTCCCGCTATACGCCGCGGTGGCCCTCTCTGTTCACTCCGGTCAGAGCCCGAACTGGGCTCGCATCCCGGCGACGAACTGTTCGTCTTGTTCGGCGGAGTAGCGGTTCGCCAGGAGCTGTGCTGCTCCATCACCCGAGATGTAGCGGATCTGATCGGTACCGTCGGTGGCCGCGTTGAAGATCAGTTCGGCGACCTCGTGCGGTTCCTGGTTGTCGTCGGAGGCCTCCTCTTGCAGTGCGGCGGCGGCCATGTCGACGAGGGGTTGGTAGTCGGGGGACTCGGGGGCGTGGGTGAACACGAAGGATCGTCCGCCGAAGTCGGTGTTCACGCCACCAGGTTCGATCAGCTTGACCCGGATGCCGAGGGTGGCGAGTTCGAAGTGGAGCGCTTCGGACAAGCCTTCGACGGCCCATTTCGAGCCGTGGTAGAGGCTGCCGAGCGGGAAGGTCATGCGACCACCGACCGAGGAGATGTTGATGATGACTCCGTTGCGTTGCGCTCGCATCGACGGCAGTACGGCTTTGACGGTCTCGACGAGGCCGAAAACATTGACCTCGAACTGGCGGCGAAGTACCGACATCGGCGTGGCTTCGAGGGGGCCGTACGCGCCGTAGCCGGCGTTGTTGAGTAGAACGTCGATGGCCCCGAAACGCTCGATACCCCTGCCGACCGCTGTCGTGATCGACGTACTGTCGAGCAGATCGAGCGCCTCCACGAGCACGTTGTCTCGGCCGGCCAGTTCGATGCCGTCGTCGGTGTTGCGCATGGTGGCGACGACGTTCCATCCGCGATCGGCGAACACAGTTGCGGATGCCTTGCCGATGCCGGAGCTCGCACCGGTGATGAGAATCGTCTGGTTCACCGGGCACCTCCGCGGGCGCCGTCGCCGCTGGCCGTCGAGTGAAGTGGGTTGGTGGCGGCGTCGGTGAGGAGTGCCTCGGCGACGAGCCTGCCGAGTTGATCGCAGGCCTTCGGGCTGTCGCCTGAGTAGAGCTTCCGGTCGATGTGGGTCGTGCCGTCCACCTTGTCGTTGACGATCCGGATTCCTTGCGCCTCCAGCTTTTTGCACTGGAGCCACGGCAGGTCGCCAGGCAGATACCCAATGGAGGGAGATCGCTGGTCGAATTTGTCGGGGAACGCTGCCATCTCGTAGCCGGCGTAGGGGTGTGGGGTGTCGTGGTCGATGGTTGCGGCCAGCATCGCGGCGGGGCCATGGCAGACAGCCACGAGATAACGGTCTGACGCTTCGATCCACCGGATCAGGGCACCGACGTTCGGGTCTTCGGGCAATCCGACCATCGCCCCGTGACCGCCGGGGAGGAAAAGGGCCACGTACGGCGAGTCATCGTCGAGTGCACCGTCGGAGACCAGATCCCGCAACGACAGCGGCCGGTCGAACGCGGCTCGGTGGTTTGCGAGAAACTCGAGCACTGCTTCGTCCTTGCTGGGCGCCGACCATTCCTCGATGACTGCTGGCGCGCCCGTCGGCGTCACAACGTCGAAGTCGAACCCTGCGGCGGTGAGGTGCATGAGCGGCACCGCCGTCTCCTGGGCGTTCTGCCCAGTCGAGAAGAGGTTGCCGTTCGTCATCTCGAAGTAGCGCTCCTCGGTACACAGCACGAGGATCCGGTTGTCGCCGTCGTGGGCTCGACCGGTGAAGTCGAACGGCTCGAAGTCGCTCTTCTTCGGAACGCCGAAGAGCCGCCCGAGCGGGGAGGGGATGTAGCCGCGCCCGGTCTCTTCGGGGGTGGGCGCGATGCCGAACAGTCGCTTGATCGGGTTCATTGCTGGTGACTCCTGACTCGTAGGTGACCGGTCGAAGGCCGATCCGTCTCCGATCAAGTCTGGACGCCGACGGACGGCCCTCGACTTGCCGAACCCGCCAATTGGCTCGCTCGACACGTCAACTCAGTACGGGCCGATCGAGCACGCCCGCCCACCGCGCCGAACCCGTCAGTTGGTGGAACGCAACTCGGCACGCCACGACTCAGGAGTCGTGCCGGTCCAGCGGTGAAAGGCCCGGAACAGCGAGTTCGGGTCTGCGAATCCGAGCAGGAAGCTGACCTCGGTCGCGTTCAGCTGCGTCGACTCGAAGTAGTGCCGAGCCAGCCGTTCACGCGTCGAATTGAGGACGTCGAGCCAGGTCGTGCCCTCGGCTGCCAGACGCCGCTGAAGCGTTCGCCCGCCGATGCCGAGCTCGCTCGCCACGTCGCTCATGGCGGCGCGCCCGCTCGGCAGCAGAACGAACAACGCCTCCTCGACCTCGTCGCGGACCGACCGGTACTCCCCGGCCTCGGCTGCCCGACGGCGAAGACCGGGCTGGAACGTCTCCCACATCTCGTCGTTGCGGGTCAGGAACGGCCGCGACGCATCGAACGCATCGAACGAGACCTCGAAGACATCGCCGCTGACCACCTCACAGTCGAAGAACTCGGCACAGCCGCCCAGGTTGTCGGCGGGTCCGATCACGGTGACGCGTCTCGGCGCGATCTCGTGTCGTGTGGCCCGGCGCGCGAGAGCCACCATGAACGCGAGCTGTGACAGGCCGAGCACCCTCGCCACGTCGGGGCGCTGTTTGCAGCGGTACCTGGCAGTCGTCTCCGCCGCGGTGACCTCAACATCGAGCAGGAACGGGCCCACCAGCTGCATGTGCTCGCCCAGCCGGGTCAGTGCGGTCGTGAGGTCCGGCGAGCAGATCGCCGCGAAGTACGCGGGGTCGAACAACTCGGCCGACACCACCTCACCGGCGCGAATCGCCACGTCGGGACCACCGGCCTCGGCTTCGGTTGCGTCAAACAGCTCGTAGAAGTCGTCAACCGAGATCCACGATCCCTCCCCGTCGAACAACCCCGCCGGCTGCCCCGCCCGGCGGAGCACAGCTTTGGCATCCAACCCGAGATCGCGCAGCACGACACGCCACGGCTGCCCCACGTACACCGGCTTGTCTTGACGTCGGCGCATGGTCATCCTCGAGACGCGCACTTCTGACTGAGCGTGGTTTCCAGCGTAGACACCGCAGGCCTCATCGGGTCAGCCTCCGACCGGGCGTCGCAGCGCACATGCCTTGCTGCAACCCACGCACCGCGAGGGCGTGGGGTAAGGGGGGCGGGTTCAGATGCGAAATGCGTCGTTGGTCTCGATCGTGTCGGTGCCGGCGGCGAGGCTGAACAGCATGCCATCTCGGGCGATCGTGATCGGTCCGTCGTAGACGTTCGCCGTCCCTTTCAGGAACAAGGGGTGCAGGACGCGCGACGGCAATGCTGGGGCGATGTGGGTGAGCACCAGCGACCGCACGTGAGCGTCTCTGGCTGCTCGGGCGGCGTCGACGGGGGTGGCGTGGTAGTCCTGGATGTCGCGCAGTATCTGGGAGAGGCGGGTGAGTCCGGCTTGTTCGTTGACTCGCCGGAGGATCTCGGCCATCTCGACGCTGAGAGCGTCGTGGAGCAGCAGATCGGTGCCTTCAGCCGCAGTCACAAGACCGGGGTGGTACACCGTGTCGCCCGAGATCGTCACCGATCGACCCCGGTAGTCGATGCGGAACCCGAACGCTGGGTCGACCGGATGGTGATGGACCGCAAAGACGGTGACGCGGAGATCGCCCTCCTCGATCAGGACGGCCGAGTCCCCCTCGAGCTCGATCTGGTGAGCCTCGCCGCCGAACCCCGCGAGGTCGGCGATGTCGTCGCCGTGGTGGTCGAACCGGTACACGCTGTCGACCTGGTAGGCGAGGTTGAACCCCTCGACGACCTGGCCGATCCCGGTTGGCCCGTAGACCGGCGTCGGCGTGGTTCGACTCCCCCTGATCCAGGACTGCAGCAACATCTCGCCCAAGCCGTCGATGTGATCGGAGTGCAGGTGGGTGATCACCACAGCGTCGACCAGCGCGATCGGGAACCGCATGCGCTGCAGGTTGCTGATACTGCCGGCGCCGGTATCGAACACGAACGCCCGATCGCCGGCCAACACGCCGACACCCGGGCCTGCGCGCAGCGGGTCGGGCATCGGAGAACCAGCCCCCGAGACGAAGACGTGCAGTCCATCGGGAAGGCGCTCCTCGGGTGGTGAGCTCAGCGCGCGCTTGCCAAGACGCTCCAGGAGCCGGGCGGCAACTCGCGCCCTCACGTGGTCGATGCGCGACATGACTCAGAGCCTCTCGTCGTAGGTGGGGGGTGTCTCGAAGACACCGTTGCCGATGATGTCGGTGAGGGCGTCAGCGAGCTGATTGCGTTCGTCGGCATCCGTCAGGTCGATGCCGTAGATGGTGCGCATGGCTTCGGGGGCTCCGGCGATGCTGCTGATCCCGATGGTCAGCAGCACCATGAGTGCTCGCGGATCGATGCGACGCCCCACCTCGCCGGCCTGGAGTTCGGCGAGGGTCTCGGCGGCCTCGGGAAACAGCTCGTTGAACCGCTGCGCAAAGTAGGCGAGACGTTCCTCGTGGCCTGGTGCGCGGTCGCCGAGGAAGGCTGCGAGCACGCCGGGGCGGGCACTCGAGACGTCGAGCAGGTTTTGGATGCGCTGTTTCAGGTCTCGGCGCGGTTGCAGCGCTCGCTGGCGAGCGGCGTCGGCGAGGGTGTGGTCGACGGCGGCCCGGTAGAGCTCGGCCTTCGTGCCGAAGTGGTGCTGGATCGTGCCCAGCGTGACCCCGAGGGAACGAGCGACCGCCCGCATCGACAGCCCGTCGTAGCCGCCGTCGGCAAACGCCGTGATTGCCGCCTCCAGGAGGTCGGATCGATCGATGGCGCCGGTCCCGCGAGGTCGACCGGGCCGGCGCCGAGGTGCTGTTGATTCGGACACGCCACTATCGTACCCCGCTCGGTTCGACTAATTAGTCACTTGACACAGAAATTATCGTTTCGTAGGGTCGAGAACGGAAGCCTCCCCCGGGTTCCGTCACCCCCGCAGCGCCGATTCCATGGAGGACCGTGCCCTATGACCGAACTCTTTCGACAACTCCGAGACGGTCGAGTGGCGCTTGCCGGCGCCGCAGTGTGGGCCCTGTTCGACGCGTTGCTGCACGTCGCGGCCGACATGGTCGAGCCGCCTCGCATCGCCGGCAACCTCGCCGCGATCGGTGCTGCGGCCGTGGCGATCGTGCTCGTGCACTTCTTCCAGCGCCACCGCCTCGCTGCGATCTCCAGCGCGATCGGCGCCGGCCTGGTGCTGGGCTTCAACGCCGCCTGGGTCGTCGCCAACATGGACTCGCCGGACTCCGGGCTCCCGCTGCCGATTCCTGCCGCGATCTTCATCGGCGTCGCGCTGGCCCTGCTGATCTGGGCCGCTTACCGATTGCTCCTGCAGCGGCACGGACACCATGCCGAGGACGCCGAAACCGCGGCTCGCTTCCCGTGGGCCTGGGCCAGCATCCCGGTGGTGTTGTTCGTGGTCGCCGGCGGCGTGTCGTTCGTCGGGGCCCTCGCCCAATCCGTCATGCGCCAGCTCCATGACGACCGCCTCGAAGTCGCCGACTACTGGTCCGATGAGCTGGTGATCCTGTCCGCGGGTCTCGGCTTCGACAACATCGTCGGCACACCCGGTGACGACTTCGAGACCACCCGCGGGGCCGGCGGCACCTGGTACGAGAACCCCGACTGCGTCGATGACGATGGCCCGCTCTCCAGCGCCGTGAACGAGCGGTTCATCAACCGTATGAGCCGAGGGGAGGCAAGCTTCGACGACGGGCTGCCCATCGTCACCAGCTGGCCCGTGCTCACCTCGACCGTGCACCCCGAAGACTTCCTGTTCACGCTCAACACCGGTGAACAGGTGGTCCCGCATGCGGCGACGATGGTCCCCAACTGGGAGCGCAACGAACGCAACACCCTCGTGATGTTCGGCGACTTCGGCAACCGGGGCCGAGCGGGCGAACCCGACCAGGTCTTCCCGGTCAAGCTCGAGATCGTCGACGACGGTACACCGCTGATGTTCGTCGGACCCGGCGGGGTCGTGGAGAGCGGCGTGGGCCTCACGTGGGAGACCGACACGTCGCCCTACGACGTCGGACCCAAGCTGGTGGGCGCCAAGCTCAACCACATTGGCGACGAACCAGAAGGCGAAGGCGGTGTCGGCTTCCTGGAGAACCTGGCACTGCCAAACGACGAGTTCGCGCTCTACGGCGGCGGCGACTTCAAGATCCGCATCCTCACCACCGGCGGCTTCTCACCCGACGGCCTCACCGGCGTCACCCCCGACCAGTTCTCGGACTTCTTCCGACTCCACGCCACCGGCCCCGACGGAGAGACGGTCCTGATGACCGAAACCGGCGTCGACTACGAACTCGCCGGCGGAACCCTCCGAGTCGTCGGCCTGTCCGACCTCGGCGAACCCGAAGGTGGCGGCATCCACTACGACGACTGCTACTTCGAGGACAGCGACAACTACATCGACATCATCCTCGAGGGCGACGAGGCCGCCGCCCGTGGCCTCACCTTCGTCGAGATCCCGACCGCGGCCGAGGAGGGCTACTTGTCCTTCTACAACCCGGGGGGACCCGGCCCCGAACCGTTCCCCGAAGTCCGCTACGCCGCCCCCGGCCCCCCGGATCTCGAGCCGATCATCAACGCCCTGGACGACCCCATGCGGGTCTCCTACGACCCCGACTGAACCGACTTGATGACCACGCGAAGCGCCGGGGCGACGACGCCCCGAGGCGGCCTGTTCCGCCGCGAAGCGATGTTCACCGGCGGCCAGCGCAACGACTTGGAGGCCCGATTCCATGCTGGAACCCGAGGAGAATCCGAGCCCGAGGTTGATCGTCGACCCGCCGGGTTGGCTCAGGAATCGGTGCCTCGTCCTGCTCGCCACAATGCCGCTGTGCCTCGCAGCATGCGCCGGCGACGCGCCAGAGCCAGCCGCCGGCCCCTCGACCGAGACAGCCACAACCGAGGCACCGACCACGCAGACTCCAACCACGCAGGCGCCGGACGACATCGAGCCGGATCCGAGTCCTGATGTGGTCGACAGTCCTGCGATCCTCACGGCCTACCTGGGGGCCCTGGACCTTCCGGCGATCCTGATCGACCGACTCGCGGACATCTCGGGCTGCGAGCAACAGCCACTCGACGAAGGAATGCCGGTCGTGCTGTCCCATCGTGTGGATGGAGCCACGCTCGAACCCAGCGACTTCGCTGTGACGACCGTCGGAGGCGCCGCCATGACCCCGACATGCGCAACGCTGGAACCGGCAACCGAGGACGACGAGCTGCAAACGGTACTCCTCACGGGCCCGTTGGGAAGCAGCGACGATTCCCCGGCCGAAGTCGCGGTGGTCGGTGAACTGCTGGCGATTGACGGCACCGTCCTCACCGGCATCGCGACCGACACCATCAACACGTTCGAAACCGGACCAAGACTGGTCTTGGCCCGCCTCGACCCAGCGGGCGAACAGTGTGCCTCGCTCGGCTCGAGCAACGAGATCCAGATGACCTGGGAAGGCGGCGTGACCGGGCCGAGAGGGGCCGAACCTGGCCCAGCCGAACTCGCGGGCCTCACCCTGATCGACGTCGGCGGCCGATCGCATGCCCTCCTGGGCTTCGACGACCTCGGGGACGGCGACAACTACCTGGTCGCCTGCGCCCCACCCGACATCGAGCCCGCCACCCTCGAAGCACGTCAGGACACGGTCTACGACCCAACCAACAACCCGAACCCGCCGACCTCCGTCGGAGTTGAGGGCCGCCCATCGAACGAGATCACCGATGGATGACCAGGCTCTGCTCGATTCGGCAATGTGACTTCGACGACGAGTGGGTCACGACAGCGCCGGCACCCGGTTCGCGAGTCGGCAGTGTGCCCGTGTAGCCGGCCACGGGACCGAATCGTCAGGCGGCCATCGTCGGCATCGGAATCCAAGCGCTGCGGTGGCGAGGTTTAGGGGTTGCATTCGCCCCTCCGACATCGAGCAAACGTTCGATCCGCAAGGCTCGGCGATCCACGTCGTACCGCTGTGCTGGCCGATCAGACATGCCAGTACCGGACAGTCGTTCAATCTGGAACTACGTACGGTCCTCGTCTGGCCGGACCGTGCTCTACAAGTAGTGGTCGTAGAACTCGGCGAAGGCGCTGCCCTGGAACTGGATCGCTTCTTCGGAGATGCCGACCTTCGGCGACATGATTTCGAAGCCGTGGAAACCGCCTTCGAAGAGCTTGAAGCGGGTGGGCACGCCAGCGGCTTCGAGGGCGTCGATGTACGCGCTGGTCTCGTCCTTGAAAGGCTCGACGGTGCCGACCCAGCTGATGGTGGGCGGGAGTCCGCTGAGATCCTGCCGAAGCGCAGGCGATGCATATTCCGGGACGTTGCCCCCGAGATGCCCGAGATAGTTGTCCCACGCCATCGCGTTCGTTCGTCGATCCCACACGGCGCTCCCCACCATTTGTGCCGATTCGGTCTGCATCCGATGATCCAGCATGGGGTAGATCGGCATCTGGAACGCCACCTCCACGACGCCAGCGTCGACGACCCGATGGGTGAGCGCCGCTGTCATGCCGCCGCCGCCGCTGTGTCCTGCGATGATGAACTTGTCATTGCGCACGCCCAGCTCTGCGGCGTGGCTCTTCATGTGATTGATGGTGTCGAAGCAGTCGTCGAGGCCGGCAGGAAACGGGTGCCCGGCGAGGGAGAGCCGGTAGGCAGGCGCCACGATCGCCACGTCCCGCCGCTGCATCAGATCTTCGAAGAACGCGTGGGCTTGCTCCGGCACGCCCATCTGGTAGCCGCCGCCGTGCACGTACAGCATGGCCGGTAGCGGACCGGTCGCGCCGCTCGGCTTGTAGACACGGGCCCGAATCGAGTGTCCCGGTGTGGTCGTGCTCGGGATGAAGATCTCGTCGTTGCTGAAGCCGTCGATCTCGTTGCCGACCAGCGGCCGCATGGCGAAGCGCTGCATCATTCTCAGGCCCCAGCGGCGGCGAGCGATCCACGTGACGGCCCGACCGGGACCGACGCCACGTCGAAGATCGGGGTGGTAGCTGGATTTCGGCGGCTTGGTCATGGGTGCTCCCTGTCACTGAACCTTGAATTGCTGCTCACCGTAGGAGCGGAGCACGTTGCATTGATTGGCAGATCCTGCCAGATGGCGCGCAGATACTGCCGAGTGAGACTGGCAGGATCTGCAAGTGTTCTGGCAGGCATTGGCACTTTCAGTCGGCGCCGGTGTCGGTAGCTTCTTCGAGAAGAGGTTGGCGAACGCCGCATTGGGAGGGAGTGGACATGGGCAACCGGTATGCACTTGAACCGGGCGTACGCGCGATGCTCACCGACATCGGCCTGAGTCCGACGGCCGTGTTCCGTCGCGCAGGGCTTCGGCTTGACCTTCTCTCCGACGGGCCGGTGTGGCTGGCCCAAGACGAGTTCTTCTCACTCTGGCGGGCCATCGAGGTCGAGGCGAATCATCCCAACCTGCCGATTCTGATCCTCGAGATGTTCTCGCCCGACCTGTTCTCTCCCTCGCTTTTCGCTGCGGTCGCAAGCCCCGACCTGAACACCGCCGCTCACCGAGTTGCCCAGTACAAGCGACTTGTCGGGCCGCTGCACATGGACATCGACATCGGGGCACATCAGACCACACTCTCCTTCGAATGGCCGGCGGGGTCCCATCCCCCGGACTCGATGGTGCTCACCGAGTTGTTGTTCTGGGTCGGGCTCGCCCGACTCGGGACCCGCGCAGACGTCACGCCCACACGGGTCACCGTTCCCGCACCGCCGAACGACCTCGATGCCTACCACGCCGCCTTTGGCGTGGAAATCGAACCGTCAGACACCCAATGCGTCAGCTTTCGAGCGGACGACGCAGCCCGCCCCTTCCTCACGGCGAACGACGCGATCTGGGAAACCTTCGAGCCGCAGCTGCGCCGACGGCTCGCCGAACTCGATGTCGACGCGTCGACGAGTGAACGGGTCGAGGCAGTGTTGCTGGAGGTACTCCCCGTCGGCCAAACGACCGTTGCCAATGTCGCCAAGGAGCTCGCCGTGAGTTCCCGCACTCTGCATCGCCAGCTCAAGGCGGAGGGGGTGAGCTTCCAGTGGATCCTCAGTGCCACGCGAGAGAAGCTCGCCCGGCACTACCTCCGCAACCCCACCCTCTCCGGCACCGACATCGCCTTCCTGCTCGGCTACGGCGACACGAGTTCGTTCTACCGAGCGTTCCAGAGCTGGACGGGACAGACCCCCGAGCAAGTCCGCTCGTCGCTCGCTGGTCATTGACGCAAGAGGCTGCGTCGGTGAGTGTGAACTTGCGGCGAGGGTTGCGAGGGCCCGTGTCGACGGCTCGAGGCTGAGAATCGAAGCCTTGAGGCCTGCCTCGACCCCACCAACCCTCGACCCATGGCGTACCAACACGTGGCCAGTCGCGACCCACTAGTGAGGATGCGGCATAGCCGGAAATATATGCCCTGACCAGCCGAAACGCCTAGGGTGCGACCAGCTCGACGTTCCACGGCGCGCGTGTACTTCGGGTTAAACTCGCCCCTCCGACACAACTATTAGTACACGTGCTGGACGCGTGAGGCCGGGAACGGCGGGCATGCCTGGCCAGGCTGTTCTTCGAACAGCAAACGCCTGCGGGTCCTCTCGTGGCATGTGTCCAGTGTCTGGCAATGCGTCGGCAGTGCCATCGGAGCAGTGTGTCGGGGGTAACGATCCAGCCGACGCGACGTGGGCGGGGGAGCGCGGCGGCGATGGCGCCGAGCAGGATTCGGTCGTCGTCGTTCACGGCGGGTCGGTTGATCTGGCGGCGTAGGACTGTGAGTTGGTGGCGAAGCACGATGATCTCGAGGTCCTTGGAACGACCAGAGCGGACCGCTAGACGGGCGAGCACGGTGATGAGGCGGTAGAGAATGCGGAACACAGTTGGTCAGCCTCGGCTCCGTTTCCCCTGATCAACGCCTACGACCGAATATTCGGCCCACACAGGCAGAGGCTTCGCATGCGAGAACTGCGGCAGCAACGCATACATCGGCCGTGCGGGCCCCACGAACCCCACGGGCTACCAACCGCCCCGATGCCCGAGCATTTTCTACCGTGCTTCGAAGAATGCCTTTGTTGCGTCATTGGCGGGGAAGATCAACTCGACGGTCGCTTCGCTCAGGGTTACATCGTGAGCGTTTTCGAATCGCAGGAACGTGGTGAAGGTCGACAGCGTTGTATCGCCCATGCGCAGTCGGGCTACAACGTGGGGGTTGGCGGTGGTTTCCGGGCGAGGCGCGCCGGCCAGGTACGAGCGCACCTTGTCGACCAGGGTCAGCAGTCGGTCGTCGGCTGATCGGGCAGCGAGCGTCGACACCCGATCTACATAGGCCCAGGCCAGGTCCTGCCAATTCTCGACCCACGCCCGGCCTTCCTCGCTTCCAAAGGTGGCCTCGATGAGCTGTTCGGGGGTCATGTCGGAAAGGCCAGGGCTGAAGCGTTCGAATGCATCGTTGCTCAACACGACCGACCCCCATCGGTCGATCACGCACGCTGGATACGGCTCGTGGGAGCTGAGCAATGCGTCGATTGCGGTGCGATAGGCGCCGAGCGCCTCATCGGCGAGGCCGAACTCGCTGAATTCGGGTGCAAGTCCTGCCGCGCCGAGCAACTCGTTGCATTCCCGAGGTGGCAGATCAAGGGCGTCTCCGAGCTTCAACACGGTGGCACGACGCGGGCGAGACCGACCGGTCTCCAGAAATGAGATGTGACGGGGAGTACTTTCGGCCCGGCCCGCGAGGTCGAGCTGGCTGAGGCCACGAAGGGTTCGCCATTGGCGAAGATGGATGCCGAACGGAGAGGCGGTGCTGGTGACGGTCATGATTCTGGATTCCAGTGTGAGCGCTCTGAGC
Source organism: Acidimicrobiia bacterium (assembly GCA_013003515.1). Classification (GTDB taxonomy): domain Bacteria; phylum Actinomycetota; class Acidimicrobiia; order Spongiisociales; family UBA5794; genus JABDIW01. Next base: position 110 of record JABDIW010000210.1, on the reverse strand, counting down.
CTCGCGGACTTGGATGGTTGCTCAGCGAGCCGATGACAGCTTTCGCTGCTGCTCGACCTTTCGAGGATGAGGGGTGCCGGTCTCGGCATAGTGGCGGAACTCTTCTAGCG
>JABDIW010000195.1 GCA_013003515.1 Acidimicrobiia bacterium | reverse complement strand
GCACCGAGGCGGCTATGGCAAGAACTGCCGTCTCCGTCCGCAATATGGCCCGCCCCAACCCAAATTGGGCCACCTGGCGTCCGTCGATCGACTCGAGATCGGCGGCGGTCAACCCGCCTTCGGGCCCCACGACGAACATCGCCGACGAGAGCGCCAGCTCGTCCCAGCTGCCCGATGGTGCGCCGGGTTGGGCCACGGCCAGCGGGCCCTCCAGCTCGTCGAGGGCGACCGGGCCGGAGATCGTTGGAGCCCAGGCCCGCCGGGATTGCTCTACTGCACCGATCACCCAGTTCTGCACCTTCTTCTCTGGCGGCGGAGCCTTCTGCGACCGCTGGGTCTTCACCCACACCAGCCTGGTGACGCCGAGCTCCGTGAGCTTCTCGACCAGGAACCTGACGCGCTCCACACGATGAGGAGGCGCGACCGCCATCTCGAGCGGGGCGGACCGAGGCACGGAGGTCTCCTCGCCCCGGGTGACGAACCGACCCGACAGGACTCCCTCCCCCGTGGTTCCCGTGCCGTCGGTGTACGACAGCCGGGCGCCGTCGGAGAGCCTGAGGACGCGAGCCAGGTGGTGGAGGGTTTGGCTGGGGAGCTCGAGCGCAGCGGCATCCGTCCACGGCTCCGGTACCCAGATGTGGGGAGTCATCGCCTGCGTCGTCGGCGGCGAGAGCCCTCGGCGACTGCGGCACCCCGCAGTTCGGCATAGGACCGCAATAGGTCTTCTTCGTCTGACGACAGACCCTGCGGCACGCTGACGACCACCTCGACGTACAGGTCGCCGTGACCACGTCTCCCCAATCGAGGCATGCCCTCACCACGGATGCGCACGATCGTTCCCGGTTGGGTCCCGGCTTCGATGTCTACGTCGATGTCCTCGCCCACGAGGCGAGCGAGGGAGACGGCAGTGCCGAGGGCGGCCTCGGCCATGTCGATCTGTATGGCGGCCCTGAGGTCGTCGCCGATCCGTTCGAAGGAATCGTGGGGCCTGACCCGAACATCGACATACAGGTCTCCCGGAGGCGTGTCCGGCTCGCCGGCACCTCCGCGACCTGACAGCTTGAGCCTGGTGCCGTCCTGGACGCCCGGTGGGATCTCCACGGTGAGCTCACGAACCGAGTCGACCCGTCCGGCGCCCCGGCAGGCCTGGCAGGGGTTCTCCACCGTGGTGCCAACACCGCGACAGGTCGGGCAATCGGTGACCGTCATCATCGAGCCGAGGATGGTTGCCCGGCTCGTCTGGACCTGCCCGGCGCCACGACACGTGGCACAGGTCACCCTCTCCGAGCCGTCGGCTGCACCGCTCCCCTGGCAAACCTCACACTCGGAAGGCGCCCGATACTGGATCTGACGCTGCTCGCCGGTGAACGCTTCTTCGAGCGTCACGGCAACGGTGACCCGCAGATCGGCGCCACGTCGACGCTGCTGACGCCGGAAACCGCCACCGCCGAAGCCGCCACCGAAGATCTGGGACAGGATGTCGTCGAGGCCACCGAACGACGAGAACAGGTCTTCGACGGCATACGCATCTCCGCGGTCATAGGCGGCTCGCTTGGAAGGCTCGGAGAGGACCTCATAGGCCTCTGCGATCTCCTTGAACCTGGCCTCGGCGCCCGGGTCGTCCGGATTCGCGTCGGGATGGGTGTCCCGCGCCAGCTTGCGGAATGCCTTCTTGATCTCGGAGTCGTCGGCGTCCTTGGAGACCCCGAGGACCTCGTAGTAGTCCTTCAAACGTCACCCACCGAGTCGATCACCAAGGCTCTCGCCGATCTCCTCGACGACCTTGATGGTGCGGCGGTAATCCATGCGCATCGGGCCGAGGACACCGACCCTGCCCGAGCCGTGCTCGCCTGCGTCGTAGCTGCTGGCCACGACGGCGAGGTCACCCTCTTCGGCGGCGTCGAGCTCGGTGCCGATGCGAACCGTCGTCCCTTCCTCTTCGGCTCCGATGAGCTCCATGACGACAGCCTCATGCTCGAGCAGCGACAGCATGCGGCGGACCGCTGCAAGGTCCTCCCACAGGGACGTCGCCTGGCTGGTCCCGCCCAGATAGACCTCTCGAGTGGACTGTTCGGCACGCTGCAGGTTCTTGACGATCTCCGAGATCGCCGAGCGGATCGAGGGAGCTGCGCGATCGGCGCTGATGGCGTCCATCACCTCGCCGGTCTCCGAGAAGGTGTGACCGCAGTACGCCTTGTCGAGGATGGCCTCGACCTTCTCCAGGTCCGAGTCCGCCAGAACCGCAGGCAGCTGCACCAGCTCCTGGGAGACCCGACCGGTATTGGTGACCACGACGACCAGCAAGACGCGTTCGCCGAGCGGAACCAGGTGGATCCCGCGGATCGACTCCCCGACGAGGCCCGGCCCCAGCACCACGGCCGGGTAGTGGGTGAGATCGGCGAGCAGACCCGAGGTCTCTTGCAGAAGACGGCCCAGCTGGCTGTGCACCGACGAGAAGAAGCCGCTGATGCGAGACCGGGTGGCGGCGCGGAGGCGAGCCGGCGAACAGTGGTCGACGTAGTAGCGGTATCCGGTATCGGTAGGCACGCGCCCTGCCGAGGTGTGGGGCTGGGACACGAAGCCATAGCTCTCCAGGCTGGCGAGATCGTTGCGCACGGTGGCGCTCGACACCGACAGCCCGCTGCGATCGAGCACGGCGCGCGAGCTCACCGGCTCGCCGGTGGCGATGTATTCCTCGACAAGGGCTTCGAGGACGCGGGCCTTTCTGTCGTCGATCACCAGGCCAAAATACCAGTCACCCGCCACCACCCCGCCCGAGTCATCCGACGAACTCCCGCATCACCGCATCGGCGAGGAGAGGACGGGTGATCCGAAGCCTGCTTCCATTGACGTCGACGACGCCTGCTTCGACGAACCGCTCGCCTTCTGGAGACTCGAGAAAGGCAGCCACGACCGGGGTCACCTGGACACCGGCCATCCGCCGCAGACCGAGGAACACGGCTTCGCGTGCCGGGTCGGCGACAGGCTCGACCCCGGCATGGGGCAGCTCGCCGCGACCGACCGCCTCCATGTATCGGTCGAGCCGGCGGATGTTCCGGGTGCGGACACCGGAACGATGACCGTGAGCACCGAGCCCCACTCCCACGTACTCCCCACCGGCCCACGTGCCCAGGTTGTACCGGACGTGGTGGCCGGGCCTGGCGTGATTCGACACCTCGTACTGAACGAGCCCGGCTCGACCGATGGCTTCCTGCGCCAGCTCGTACTTGTCCGCCTGGTCGTCAGGATCCGGCGCCGGGGATCCATCGAGCACGGAACGGGAAAGCTCGGTGCCCCGCTCCACGGTCAACGCGTAGGTCGAGAGATGATCCGGCTCGAGACTCAGTGCCCGATCCAGGGTTGCGGACCACGATGCGACGCTCTCCCCCGGCGTACCGAAGATCAGGTCGAGATTCACGCTCTCGAATCCGCAGGCTCGGGCGGTCGCAACCGCCTGATCGATGTCGGCGGGCTCGTGGTTGCGACCGAGGGCGTCCAGCACGATCGGATCGAACGATTGGGCGCCGAACGAGACACGGCGAAAGCCGGCCTCCCTGAGCGCTTCCGCCCGTCGCGGCTGCCAGTCCTCCGGATTTGCCTCCAGCCCGATCTCGGCGCCGGGCACCAACCCGAACCGGGCGTCGAGGGCGGCGAGGACGTCTCCGAGAAGCGCAGGGTCGACCACCGACGGCGTCCCACCTCCCACCGAGACCGCGTCGAGAGGCTCCCACGGCGGGCTCATGCCGATCTCGGTGATCACGGCCTGCACATAGTCGCGGTGGGGCAGCTCGGTCTCGACTGGAGTCACCACTGCGAAGTCGCAGTAGGGGCACCGCCGGGAACAGAAGGGAATGTGGACGTAGGCGGAGCGCCACGATCCGGCAGCGTCTGCGATCTCAGGTGAGTCGGGACGCGCAGTCACTCGTCGATCCGCAGCGCGGAGATGAAGGCTTCCTGCGGCACTTCGACAGAGCCCACCATCTTCATCCGCTTCTTGCCCTCTTTCTGACGCTCCAGCAGCTT
>JABDIW010000185.1 GCA_013003515.1 Acidimicrobiia bacterium | reverse complement strand
CCTCGATGCGCTCCGCGAAGGCCAGCTGGCGTTCTTCGTCGCAATCGGGGAGATCGCCAAGGCGGTCCAGGACGACATCACCAGGTTCGAGCTGGACAGGGAGCGTTTCCTCGACATGCTGCGCCGGGTCGAAGACGACGTGATCTCCGAGGCCCAAGGCGCCTGAGGATCGGTGCGCCTGAGGTTCAACCGCTGCGTCGACGAGCTCTGAGCCGGCGCCACCACTCGGGCAGGATCGTCTCCGGTCGATAGGTCGCAGCCAGCCGCTGGACCGTCGAGTACCGGGTCGAGAGACGAGCCGTCGTTTGTTCCAGGGACTCCTCCGCCATCGCCACCTCTGCGGCGGTGGCTGTCGCAACCGGGCCGTAGGTCGCCTTCGAGTACACCGCCGCCAGCGGCTCCATGGACTCGTCGATGTCGCCCGCGATCTCCGTGGGCGTGAGCGTGGGGTCGGGAGCTTCGCCGAGGTCGGTGAGACGCACCACGATCTCCTCCCAGGCTGCGGAGATGTCTCCGGCGAGCAATCTGCGCATGCGTCGCCGGCGCCGCCACCACTTGACCGCCGGAATGGCGCCGACAACGGCGGTCAACGCAGCGAAAGCGCCCAGGGCGACGGGCAGCCATGAGGGAAGCCGGAACGAGCTCGAGGGTGTGATCTCCTCGTCACCGCCGGCGCCCGGGATCGGGAACGTTTCGAAGTCCTCGAGCTGAGCGGGAGGTGCGGGCGAAGAGTCGACCTCAGGTTCCGGAGGGTCGGGTAGCTCCAGATAGGGGCGTACGTCGAAAGGCAGTCCGAGAGCGGCAAGCGTGGTCGGGTTGGCCGAATCCGACCGAGGCGTCGGGTCGAAAGGCACCCAGCCCGCCTCCGGGATCCACAGCTCCACCCAGGCGTGCGCGTTCGAGTCCCGCACGACGACCCTTCCATCGCTCAGTCGATCGCCAGGCGTGAAACCGATGACTACCCGACTGTGCACCCCGGCGCTTCGTGCCAGCACCGCCATCGAAGCGGCGTACTGCTCGCAATACCCGGTGCGATGGTTCGGGCTCTCGGGGTCGATGAGCCAGTCGGCGAGATCGGTGGCGCCATGGCCCGGCTGGATGTCGGTGGAATAGCGGAAGCCATTCGCCGGGTCCCGGAAGAAGGTCTCCAAGGCAAGACCCTTCTCGAAGCTGGTGCCGAGGTTTCTCGTGATGGAACGGGCCAGCGTGTCGACGGTGGGGTCGAGGTCCTCGGGGAGATCGAGGAAACGCTCGGGCTGGTGCGGTTCGGGCCGCATCGTTTCAGCCGGTGTCCCCGTCGTCACCGGCTCGCCTGCTTCGGCCGCGGCGGCGAACACGGGAGAGAGCTCACCGTTGCTCGAGGTGGCGATCTGGGCGACGTCGATGGCCGGGATCCGGCTGGTCACCGTGTAGGTCATACCGGTGAAGGTGCGCCCTCCCTCGAACCTGATGCTCCCCTCATCGCGAATCCCCAGGTTGCCGACCACCTCGCGTTCGCCGCTCAGCGACACGGGGGAGTAGGCGACTGGCAGCCATTCGCTGGTCAAGGCGCGGATCGTGATCTCGGTCTCGACCTCGGCGACGGGACCGCTCCAGGCGTGATCGGGCTCTTCCCACCCGTCGGCGGGATCGCCGACGTCGGGGTCGTCGGCGAACCATTGGCCACCGTTGAAGGTGTCGAGGGTGAGCAGTCGGAACCGAAGCTGGTCTGCGGCCACTTCGTCGGCTGCCTCCACGACGAAGACGGGGACGTTGGTCTTGGCAACCAGCTGCTGACGGATGCCGACGAATGGGTTGTACGAGACCGAGCCGTAGAAGTTCCCGGTGAGTCCCGAGGAGGTCCTCCATGTGAGGACGCCGTCGCGGGGCAGCATCCCTGCTCCCAATGAGGTCCCGACCATGGCGCCGACGATCGTGAGCGCCAGGATGCCCGATGTCACCGATGACAGCTCGCGGCCTCGGTCTGGCTCCCATCCCGTGGCCGGTCGCATGACGCCTACGCCGTGATCCTTCTCGGCCGATGCGACTGCGAACAGCGTCCCGAGGACCAGCACCAGGAAGATGAGGATGCGGACCGGGTTGGTCGATACGCGATTCATCGTCGTGAACTGGAGCGCCAGCACGAGGGGCGGTAGCAGCGCGACGAACGGATGCCTGCGGGCGAGCCCGTAGACGAAGGCAGTTCCGATGACCCAGTACAGCGCGGTGAGGATCACGACGATGCCGGTGGCCGGGATCACCGGCTCGACGCCGTTGCGGATGATGTCGAGGGCGAACGACAGCTGGTCGCCGGCCTCGGCGAAGGCAGAAGCGGTGGGGATGATGGCAAGCAGGGTCTCGTCGGGGGCTGCGATGCGAAGAGCGGCGACGGCCAGAACGACGAGGTTGGCGACCACGACCCAGCGGAGTCGAACCCCAAAGGCCACCAGCGTCCAGGTGAGGATGGCGCCCAGAGCCAGCCCGGAGAGCACGACGAGCTGCCATGGTGGACCGTCGATCGTGCTGCGGAGCAGCCCGGACAGCACGACGAAGGAGAACCAGATCGAAGCGAGTCCGACTACCCAGCCGGTGCGGTTGACCATATCCGTTCGATCTCCTGTTTCCACGGCAGAGCCCAGCCGGCCCCGACCGGCGAGCGCACGACCACTGCGCCGGCCCGTTGGAGAGCCAGTATGGCGTCGTTTGGGCTTTGTGTGACCGACAGCACGACGGTTCTCAGGAAGTCCCGCCCGAGGACCCGGTAGGCGGCAAGGTGCGCCTCGCTGGGGCTGCCGGTGACGAACACGAGCACACCACCTGCCATACCGGCCCGCCTCAGCCGGGTGACGATCTGCTTGAGATCGAAGTCGCCTTCGGGCTCGACGACCGCCAGGCTCTCCATCGCGGTCGCGTAGGAGTCCGACGTGGTGACCGTCCCGGCGCTTCCTCCTGCCCACAGTGATGGGCTGTAGCCGGAGCGGTAGAGGTGACGGGTGACCGATGCGGCCCCGGTCACGGCATGCTCGAAGGCGTCGGGGGAGGGGTAGGCGCTGGCCCGGTGATCGAGGAGGATGAGCGCCCGGCTCTGCCACGGCATCTCGAGCTGGCGGATCATCAGCTCATCGCGTTTCGCGGACGACGGCCAGTGAACGCGACGCAGGTCGTCCCCACGCTGATACTCGCGGAGGGTGTAGAAGTCCTCTCCGCCGGAGAAAGCGAAGTTGGCTCTGGTTGCCTGCTGCGAGGGGTCGTAGCCGCGTCCCAGCGGTGACCCGTCGAGATCCTCGACGGCCGGGTAGACCACCAGCCGGTCCTGTGAGCCCACGAAGCCTCCTGATTCGGACAACCGCAGGGGATCGAGGACCCGGGTGGTTGCCGGTCCCACCGAGTAGACCCCACGACGATGACACATCACCTCGTATCGAGCGCCGACCGGGCTTCCGGCGTCGACGTTGCCCGCTACGAAACGGGCCGAGCCGAGCTGGTCGACAGAGTCCTCGACATGGATGTGACGCACTTTGCGATCCGTGGCGAGAGTCACATGCACGATCGCCCGTTGCCCGGCGTGGAGCTGCCGGGGCGTGACCCGTCGGCCGAGCCGAATCGCCGGAAGGGTGCGGCGGGTGTAGATCAGGTTGCCGATGACGGCGAGGGCGAGGAGAAGCCCTCCCGCACCGAGCAGCTCCTCACCGAGAGCGATCCAGAGAACGATGAGGCCGGCGGCGACGCCCGTGGCGATCCAGCCGCGCAGCGTTGGCATCAGGGCCCCACCCGGCTCCCGGGTACGGGAACGCCCTGAGCGATTCCATCGATGACCTGCTCGATGCCGACGCCGCGCATCTGGGCTTCGGGTCGCAGGATGAGTCGATGGTTGAGCACGGGGTGGAGAACGGCCTTCACATCGTCTGGCGCAACGAAGTCCCGGCCGGCGACTGCGGCGCGGGTGCGCGCCGCCCTTTGGATGAAGAGCGAGGCACGCGGTGAAGCGCCGAGGAGGAGCTCGGGGTCGGACCGGGTGGCCTCGACGACGTCCACGATGTATTCGCGGAGCACGTCGGCGACATGAATCCGTCGAGCGATGTCGATCATCCTGACGACGTCGTCGGCGTGGATGACCGGCTCGAGACTGTCGTACGTCGAGACGATGCCGTGGGTGTGGAGCATCTCGAGTTCCTTGGAGCGTTCGGGGTATCCGACCTCGAGGCGCATCAAGAACCGGTCGAGCTGCGCTTCGGGGAGGGGATAGGTGCCCTCGTGCTCGATGGGGTTCTGGGTGGCGATGACGATGAACGGCTGCACCAATGTTCGGGTCACACCGTCAACCGTGACCTGCAGCTCCTCCATTGCCTCCAGCAAAGCGGCCTGGGTCTTGGGGCTCGCCCGGTTGATCTCGTCTCCGAGCACGACGTTGGCGAAGACGGGGCCTGGCTTGAAGATGAACTCGCCGTTCTCGCGATCCCACACCGAGACGCCCGTCACGTCCGATGGCAACAAGTCGGGCGTGAACTGGATGCGGTGGAAGCTGCAGTCGATCGATCGGGCCAACGACTTGGCCAGGACCGTCTTGCCGACCCCGGGGACGTCCTCGATGAGGGCATGGCCACCGGCCAGCATGCACGTCACGACGAGCTCGACGACGCCTCGCTTGCCCTGGATGACGCGTTCCATGTTCTCGACGACCGCGCCGTAGCGGTCGTTGAACCAGCTGAGTTCTTCGGGTGTGGTGCTCACGGCGGCGCAGCCTATCAGCGCGTGGGAGCTGCGCACGGTCCGTGGGCGCAGAGACAGGGGAAGCTACGCTGCGTGGCATGGGGCCTCTCCTCCGAACACCTCGTCTCTGGCCGGAAGCGGCCCGAGCCGCAATTGCCTCGGCTCCGCGCCGATGGTGGTCCCGATTCCCTTTTCTCCCGATCCCCGACCGGGCGTATCTGCGCTGGAGGATCGCCACTGCATATGGGACGGCAGATGCCCGACCCAGTGGCGATGACCTCGTTGCGTACCTGGGTTGGCGCAGGCGTCAGCGCCGGATGGGGCGTGGCGCCGCATGATGTCGCTGCGCGAGGAGCTGCTGGCGATCGACGGTGTCATCGACGCCCAGGTTGACGACTCCGATCGACCTGGTGGCGTGAAGGTGCGACTCGGAAGCGGCGCCGATGCCGACACCATTGGGAGCAGGGTGCAGCAAGTGCTGGCCCACACGGTCTGAAGTCTCGCGTTGGACCGCGTCACGTCGAGCCGGGGACGCCGCCTCCTCCACCTGGCGCGCCGGCGCCTGTCGTCTCGTTGCCTGCTCGCGGTGAGGTCACCGCATCCGGTCCCGTGACCTTGGAAGCGGTGGGCTCCGCAGGGCTCGATTCGGTTTCGGTGTCGGAACACGCGTCTGGGCTGTTGGTGACGGTGACCGCCGAGGACGGCCGGGTCTCCAGCCGACCCGCCGCGTCGGGCGACGAGGGGATCGCCGATGCCGTGGTCGCGGCAGTCG